>JAQUAA010000014.1 GCA_028687495.1 Minisyncoccota bacterium
CTTCTGTTCTCAACGTAAAATCCCACTCCGTCCAAAACCGGCGATTCTTTAACTACCACCTTGCTTTTGGGAAGTTTTACCCATTTAACTAAATTGGGATAGGCAAAAACCGCTTTGTCTAAGGTTCTTCCGATTTTATTGGCCCCCACGTCGAAAGCCGAAACGAATTCGATATCGGAAAATGAATAAGGACCGATTTTAGCGTGCATTAATCCCACGGGTTTTTTATCCTTGTGTTTTTTGTAGTATTCAATACCCTGGATCAATCCGGCAAAACAATTGCCGACGCCGATGATGCCTACTCTGATTTTTTTAGTCATAATTTTAAATTTGCATTCCTCGTAATGTTTTTATCCGCTCCTCGACCGGCGGATGCGTCATAAATAACTTATGCAGCCACGATTTTTTTTCTTCTCCCCGAAAAGGACTGGCGATATACAAATGAGAAGTAGCATCGCTGGCAACGGAAAGAGAATTGGGATCCGCAGAAATCTTTTCCAAAGCCCTGGCCAATCCTTCAGGATACCTCGTCAGCAGGGCTCCCGAAGCATCGGCCAAAAATTCTCTTTTTCTGGAAATCGCCAATTTAATAAGCTGGGCGAAAATCGGAGCCAGAATCGCGAAAACCACAGTAATAGCTATCAAAATTAATCCCAGTTGCCCGCTGTCCCTGCTGTCTCTTTTTTTGAAACCTCCCCAGAAACTGATTCTGAAGAAAAAATCCGTCATGACGACGATTACGCCGACCAAGACGACAACTACTGTCTGCAACAGCGTATCTTTGTTGCCGATGTGCGATAATTCATGGGCGATCACCCCTTCCAATTCCGTTCTGTCCAATTTCTCAAGAAGACCCCGGGTCACGGCCACTACCGCATGTTTCCCGTCGCGACCGGTGGCAAAAGCATTGGGCTGCAAAGAATCAATGATATAAATTTTCGGAAGAGGCAGACCGGCGGTAATGCAGAGATTCTCAACCGTTCTGTACAATTCCGGGTTGTCTTTTTTCTCTATTGGCTTGGCTCGGCTTATGGCCAAAACGATTTTGTCCGAAGACCAGTAAGCGACGAAATTCATTAAAAGACTGATGACAACCGCCAGATAGAGAATGATCGGGCTCTCGAAATAATAGGAAAACAGCCAACCGACCGCTATGATCAAAATCAAAAAGAAAAATAAATACAGCCACGTCTTGCGGATATTCGATTCGGCTTGGGTATAAAGATTCATTTAGAATTTCACCTGCGGGACTTCCCTGACAGCGTTTTCTTCCACTTGGAAGAATTCCATCGATTTGAAGTTGAAAAGGGAAGCAATGACGTTTGCCGGAAAACTTTCGATTTTAGTGTTCAAATCCCTGACGTTGGTGTTATAGAAACGTCTGGCTGCCTGGATTTTGTCTTCGGTATCACGCAGTTCTCTCTGTAGTTCCAAAAAATTGGTCGAGGCCTTCAAATCGGGATAGTTTTCAGCCACGGCGAACAATGATTTCAGCGTCGAAGAAAGGGCGTTTTCCGCCTCTCCCCTTTCTTTCAAACCCTGAGCTCCCATTGCCTGAGCCCTCGCCTGTGTCACTTTTTCGAAGATTTCTCTTTCATGAGCGGCGTATCCCTTGACCGTTTCCACTAAATTAGGAATCAGGTTGTATCTTCTCTTTAACTGGACGTCGATGTCCGACCAGGCTTCTTTGGCCCGGTTCCTGAAGGCGATCAGACGGTTATACGTAAGAATTACCCAAAGAACCACCACGACGACTATTAATAAAATGATTTGAGTAAAAGTCATATAATTTTAAGAGTTTAATGTAAAACGACCTTTTATTTCTCTAAGACGTATTTTAGATTATTTATCGGGAATTGAAAAGCCCCGCCAAAAGCGGGACTTTTCCTTAAGAAACAATTAATTTTTAGTATTCTTCCGGCATCTGCGGCATTCCTTTTTCCTTCTTTTCTTCCGGCAACTCCGCCACCACCGCTTCCGTGGTCAAAAGCATGCTGGCAGCCGAAGCGGCATTTTCCAGAACGGTTCTGACGACTTTCGTGGGATCAATCACCCCGGCTTTTATCAAATCGCCGTATTCCATCTTCTGAGCATCGAAACCGTAATCGCCGTCGGATTCTTTCACCTTGGTCACTACCACCGCGCCGTCCAAACCGGCATTTTCGGCGATTTGCCTTATCGGTTTTTCCATGGCCTGTTTCAGAATATTAAGACCCGTCTTTTCGTCTCCTTCCAACTGAATCTTTTCCAGAACCGAAATGGATCTTAGAAGAGAAACTCCGCCGCCCGGCAGTATGCCTTCTTCAATCGCTGCCCGGGTGGCATTCAAGGCGTTTTCCGTCTTTTTCTGCCTTGCCTTTTGTTCAACTTCGGTGGCAGCTCCCACTTTAATCACGGCCACTCCTCCGGCTAATTTTGCCAACCTTTCCTGCAGTTTCTCTTTATCAAATTCCGAATCAATCGTTTTCAATTCGTTTTTAATTTGTTTTATTCTCGAGTCAATGTCTTCTTTCTTGCCCTTCCCCTCAATGATGGTTGTTTTTTCCTTCTCGGCAACGACTTTTCTGGCAGAACCCAGACTGTTCAATTCGGCATTCTCCAATTTCAAACCCATTTCCTCGGAAATCAGCTGGGCACCGGTGACTACGGCAATGTCCTGCAACATTTCTTTCCTTCTGTCGCCAAACCCAGGCGCCTTTATCGCCAGAGTGTTGAAAATGCCTCGCAACTTATTCACCAACAGCGTCGCCAAAGCGTCGCCTTCTACTTCGTCGGCAATTATCACCAGTTCTTTTTTTCCGGTCTGGGCTATTTTTTCCAAAATGGGCAGGATTTCCTGAATGGAAGAAATCTTTTTATCGGTAATTAAAATATAGGGATCTTCGTATCCGGCCGTCATTCTCTCGGTGTCGGTAATCATATAAGGAGAAAGGTATCCCCGGTCGAACTGAAGACCCTTGACGATTTCTTTTTCCAAGCCGAACTTTTTGGATTCTTCAACCGTGATAACGCCGTCTTTGCCGACTTCGGAAACGACATCGGCAATCAGGTTGCCCACTTCGGGATCCAGCCCGGCAATGGTGGCCACCTGAGCGATTTCTTCTTTGTTCGTAATGGTTTTTGAATTTGATTTTAAATATTCGATGACCGCTTTCACCCCTTTTTGTATTCCTCTTTTCAATGCCAGAGGATCGGCGCCGGCAGCCACGTTTTTGAGACCTTCGGCAACTATCGCCTGAGTTAAAACAACGGCTGAAGTGGTTCCGTCTCCGGCGTTGTCTGATGTTTTTTCGGCAACTTCTTTGACGATTTCTGCTCCCAAATTTTCGATTCTGTCTTTCAGTTCAACTTCTTTGGCGATACTCACGCCGTCATCCGAAATGTCGGGAGCGCCGAAACCCTTATCCAAAACGACCAATCTTGCCTTTGGACCCAAGGTTACTTTGACTGCGTCGGTTATTTTATCGATGCCAGCTTTTAATCTTTTCCTGGCTGCTTCATTAAAAATAATTTCTTTTGCCATAGCTTTATTCTAAAATCGCCAGGATGTCTTCTTCCTTGGCTATCAGATATTCTTTATCTTCGACTTTGATTTCGGTCGGTCCGTATTTCGTAAACAAAACTTTATCTCCGGCTTTCACTTCCAGGGGAATGTATTTTCCCTGTTTGTCCTTTCTGCCGGGACCCACCGCAATCACCCTGCCCTGCTCCGGCTTCTCTTTTTCGGCGGTGTCGGGAAGCAAAATTCCGGTTTTGGTTTTTTCTTCTTCCTTGATCGGTTCGATTAAAACGTGATCTGAAATTGGTTTGATCTTCATATATATGTATTAGAAGTTAGCAATTATAGAGTTCGACTGCTAATTTTAATTTATAACAAAGTAAAAATTTTCTGTCAAATGACCTATTTCCTGATCATTTGTCTTAAATACTGACCGGTATAGCTTTTTTTATTTTTAGCTATTTCCCGGGGAGATCCCTCAACGACGATTTCTCCTCCTTTTTCCCCGCCTTCCGGCCCCAGATCTATGACATAGTCGGCATTTTTAACCACGTCCAGATTGTGTTCGATGACCAAAACGGTATTTCCTTTGTCCACTAATCCCCTCAAAACCTGGATTAATTTTTTGATGTCATCGAAATGCAAACCGGTTGTCGGCTCGTCCAAGATGTACAAGCTTTTACCTGTTGCTTTCCTGGAGAGTTCTGTCGCCAGTTTCACCCTTTGGGCTTCTCCGCCCGAGAGCGATGGCGCCGGCTGGCCAAGTTGAACGTAGCTCAAGCCGACCTCATTCAAAGTTTTCAATTTTTCATAAAGACCGGGGATGTTTTTAAAGAATTCCAAAGCTTCTTCGACCGTCATTTCCAAAGCCTCGGCAATGTTCTTTCCCTTGTATTCGATCGATAATGTTTCTTTGTTGAATCTTTTTCCCTTGCATTCGGAGCATTGGATGTAAACGTCGGGCAGAAAATACATTTCTATCTTCTTGACCCCCTGACCCTCGCAGGCCTCGCAGCGGCCGCCTTTGACGTTGAAGCTGAAGCGTCCCGGCTGATATCCCCTGATCCTCGCTTCTTTGGTTTTGGTGAACAAATCCCTGATATATGAAAAGGCTCCGGTGTAGGTGGCGGGATTGGACCTCGGAGTTCTGCCTATGGGCGACTGATCAACCAAAACCACCTTATTCAGATGTTCCCATCCCAAAATGGCCTCGTGCTCCCCCGGTTCCTCTTTGGCATTGTAAAACTTTTTCAAAAGGGCCCTGGCTAAAATGTCATTCATCAAACTTGATTTACCCGAACCGGAAACTCCGGTGATGCAGACGAACTGACCCAAAGGAATTTTCGCATCAATGTTTTTCAGATTGTGTTCCTTGGCTCCCTTGATGGTCAAATAATTTTGCTTGCTTGCCGCAACTTTAGCTGAGGCGGAATGTTTGGTGCGCTCTATCTCAACTTTTTTTCTTCCCGACAAATATTCCCCGGTAAGAGTACGGGATCTGAGGATTTCCTTGGGCGTTCCCTGAAAAGTGATTTGTCCGCCGTGTTTGCCCGCTCTGGGGCCGACATCAACCACCCAGTCGGAAGCCCTGATCGTCTGGGGATCATGTTCCACGACGACCACCGTATTTCCCAGATCTTTCAGTTTTTTAAGGGTCTCGATCAATCTTCCCTGATCGCGGGCATGAAGACCGATGGAAGGTTCGTCCAATATGTAGAGGACGCCGGTTAACTTTGAACCGATCTGGGTGGCTAATCTTATTCTTTGTTCCTCGCCGCCGGCCAAGGTGTCGGCTTTCCTGTCCAGCGTAAGGTAATCCAAACCGACATCGACCAAAAACTGCAGCCGGTTGATTATCTCTTTTATTATGGGCTGGGCAATTTTCAGTTCGTGCGGCTTAAGTTTTAATTTTTTGAAAAATTCCTGAGTTTTACTTATCGGCATTTCAACGATTTTATCAATCGACTTTTCGGCTACCGTCACCGCCAGTGCTTCGGGTCTCAGTCTTTTGCCCTGGCACTGTTCGCATTTCTTTTCGACCATGTATTGTTCTATTTCTTCCCTGGTATATTCCGAATCAGTCTCAAGGTATCTCCTTTCCAGATTGGGAATCACTCCTTAGAAACCGCCGTCGCCGTAAAGAATCAGATTGATAATCTTGTCCGTTAAATTCTTCACCGGATCCTGCAGAGAAAATTTGTGTTTTTCCGCCAATTCCTGAAGCTGCCACCAGAAATACCCCTGTCTGCCTATTTTATGGGAGGCGTGCGCCCAAGGGAAAATCGCTCCCTCGGCAATGGTCAAATTCTGATTGGGAACAACCAATTTCGGATCAACTTCCAGCTTTTGTCCCAAGCCTTGGCAGCTGGAACAGGCGCCAAAAGGCGAATTGAAAGAAAACAATCTTGGTTCCACTTCGGGCAGAGATATGCCGCATTCTTCGCAGGCGAAATGTTCGGAGAAAATCAATTCGTTTGCTTTTTTATTTTTTGTTTTTTGTTCTATTATCACTATTCCCTTTCCCAGCTTTAGAGCCGTTTCCAGGGAATCCACCAATCTCGATTTGTCCAGATCCTTATCCAGAATCAATCTGTCCACCACCACTTCTATGTTGTGTTTTTTGTTTCTGTCCAATATTTTTTCCAGCGCTTCCTCAACCCTGTAAATTATCCCGTCCACCCTGACCCTGACGAATCCTCCTCTCTGGATTTCTTCCAAGGTGCCCTGATGCTCACCTTTCTTGCCCCTGATTACCGGCCCCAGAATGGTGATCTCGTTTCCCTTCGGCAGACTCAGGATTTGTTCTTTGATCTGATCTATTGTCTGGCGCGAAACTTCCTTGCCGCATTTGGGACAATGGGGCTTGCCCAATCTGGCAAATAAAAGACGGAGATAATCGTATATCTCCGTAATCGTGCCTACGGTTGAACGAGGATTGTGAGCGGCCTTTCTTTGGTCGATGGAAATCGCGGGAGATATTCCTTCAATATAGTCCACGTCTGGCTTATCCATCACTCCCAAGAATTGTCGGGCGTAAGCAGACAAGCTTTCGACGTATCTTCTCTGCCCTTCAGCGTATAAAGTATCAAAAGCGAGGGACGATTTGCCCGAGCCCGAAATGCCGGTGATCACCACCAATTTATTTTTCGGGATGTCAACGTTGACGTTCTTGAGATTGTGGACCCGTGCCCCGCGGATTTTGATGAATTCTCCAGCCATAGTCAAGTATTATACCCCACAATCTTTAAAAATTCAAGAAAGGCACATATGGAGTATAATGAAGGATGAAATGGGTCTTCTTGGCCGCCCTCTCAGTTTTAATTCTGTTTCTCGGCGTTTCCTTTTTGATCAAACCCGAAGTGATTGAAACCACTCCGAAAACAACGGAAAGTCAGCCGGAAAAAGAAATCAATCTGATCCTGGTCGGCGACATTATGCTTAATCGGGGCGTGGAATATAAAGTTCAAAATGAAGGAAACGGAGATTTCAAATTTCCATTTTTAAATATTGCAGACTATTTTAAAAAAGCCGATATTGTCTTCGGCAATCTCGAAGGACCGATTTCAGATAAAGGACTTAAGGTCGGCAGCATTTATTCCTTCCGCAACGATCCCCAAGCGATTGAAGGATTGACTTATGCCGGATTTAACGTTTTATCTCTGGCCAACAACCACGCTTTTGATTACGGCAGACAGGCTCTCGAGGATACTCTTTTGAGATTGAAAAATGCCGACATTGATTGCACCGGCGCCGGATTTAATGAAAGCGAATCCTACTCCCCCGTCATCAAAGAAATCGATGGAACGAAAATTGCTTTTCTGGCTTATACCAATCTGGGACCGGAAACCTGGAAAGCTTCGGGAGACAATTCGGGAATCGCCTGGATCAATGATTCTGATCTTAAAAGAATCGGGGAAGATATAAAATCGGCTGGGGAAAAATCGGATATCCTGATTGTTTCTTTGCACGCCGGCGAAGAATACCAAACAGAGCCCAACCAATTCCAAGTTGATTTCGCCAAGATGGCGATAGAATCGGGCGCAGATGTGGTTGTCGGGCATCACCCGCACGTCATCCAGGCAGACGGGAAATACCGAGAGAGCTGGATTTTTTACAGCCTGGGTAATTTCATTTTTGACCAGAACTTTTCCAGCCAGACCATGAGAGGTGAAATTGCCGAAGTCATAATCAAAAACAAAACAATAGAGGGAGTGAACGCAAGAGAAATAAACATTAACGATTCCTTCCAGCCGGAAATAATCCAATGAGGAGATTCAAATTCATAAAAAAAGACGGACTGGGCCTGCTGCCGAAAACTTCGGGCGTTTATTCTTTTCGTAAAGGAAAGGAGATTTTGTATATCGGCAAAGCGGCGAATATCCGCGAGCGGGTAAAAAATCATTTTCAGCAACCGAGTTACCGCGACGATCTCTTCGTGGATAAAATCGCGGCCATCGGCTGGATTCCGACCAATTCTGAAATTGAAGCCCTGCTTCTGGAAGCGAAGTTAATCAAGAAATATCAGCCCAAATTCAACATCGTCTGGCGAGACGACAAAAATTATTTCTACATCGCCATCACCAAGGAGGACTATCCCAGAATATTTTTAACCCACCAGCTAAAAGAAAAAACAGAGCATATCGGCCCCTTCACCGAAGGCGTGGCCCTGAAAAGAACTTTAACTTATTTAAGGAGGGTTTTTCCTTATTACACCGCAAAAACGCATCCCAAACACGGCTGTCTCTGGTGCAGCTTGAAACTTTGTCCGGGACCCAATCCCCAAAAATCCGAATATCAAAAAAACATCAGAAATTTAATTGCCGTTTTGAAGGGAAAAAGCAGGAACGTTATGAAAAAACTGGAAAAAGAAATGAAAAAAAATTCCGTTTCTCAAAATTACGAGAAAGCGGGGAAAATAAGAGACAAGATTTTTTCTCTGAAAAACATCATTTCCCATTCTAGAATTTTAGGGGAAGCCGGACTCGTCCCAACGGGGCAGCCGTCAAAGTACGGCCAGTGGCTGAAGAAAAGGATTGAGGCGTACGATGTTTCCAACATTCAGGGAAAAGAGGCAACGGGCTCGATGGTTACTTTCATCGAAGGAAGACCAGATAAAAATTTCTACAGAAGATTTAAAATTAAGATTGCCGGGAAACCCAATGACGTTGCCATGATCAAGGAAATCCTGAAAAGAAGATTGAAACACCCGGAATGGCCCCTGCCCGACTTGATCCTGATCGACGGCGGAAAAGCCCAGCTGAACGCCGCCAAATCAGCGGTAAAAAACAAAGTGAGGGTAATGGCCATTGCCAAAAAGAAAAATGAACTGTATCTCGAAGGAAAAAAAGAACCGATCTTGTTGAAAACCATGCCGAGGGAAATATTTAATTTAATTCTGCAGCTGCGCGACGAAGCGCATCGTTTTGCCATCTCCTATCATCGGAAGTTGAGAAAAAGAGAGTTGTTATCAAATTGAATTTGTGCTATCATCAAAAAAAAGAATGATGGGTTTAATTTGGAATTTAATAGGCGGGGTTTTAAGCATATATCTGGCGGTGAAATTCATTCCCGGAGTGGAATTTACCGGCTCCATAAAGTATTTGGTTTTTGCCGGTTGCTTTTTGGGACTGATTAACTTTTTCATCAAGCCCATTCTGAAAATCATAACCCTGCCCCTGCGAATCTTGACCTTCGGTTTGATTGGTCTGATAATCAACATGCTGATCATCTGGGCGGTGGATATTTTCTTTCCGGAATTGGACATTAAAGGTTTGTTTCCCCTCTTCTGGACCACCCTTCTCGTTTGGGGAGTGGGTTTCTTGCTCGGTCTTTCCAAGCCCAAGAAAAAAGTAATTTACGAAGAAACAGAATAGTATGCAACAATATTTACCTTTAGCTCAAATTGTCGTTTCTATACTTTTAGTCGTTTTAATTCTCCTTCAGCAGAGAGGCACCGCTTTAGGTTCCTCTTTCGGACAGGAAGGCGGATTTTACGCCACCAGACGCGGCATCCAGAAGAAAATCCTTTGGGCGACCGTCGTCTGCGGAGCGTTATTCATCGCCTTGGCCATCTTAAATCTTATCTTTTAGATGTCTTTTTTAATTTCTAAATGGCCCACCCGTTCCCAGTGGGGGCAAGTTTTTAAGGTTCTGACTAAAAAAGAAAAGTATTTTTTCTTTGTTTTTTTGTTGCTGGCCATCACTAGCTTTATTTTTCTTTCCGTCGATCTTTATCTTAAAAATACCGAAATCAGGCCGGCCAAGGGCGGAACATATACCGAAGGAGTGGTCGGCTCTCCCCGCTTCATCAACCCCGTTTATTCTCCGGCCTACGACGTTGATCGCGACTTAACCGAACTGATTTATTCAGGACTCATGAAATACGACGAAGAGGGCAAAATCATTCCTGATCTTGTTCAGGAGTATAATGTTTTGGAAAACGGCAAGGTTTTTGAATTTTATCTGAAAGAAAATCTTTTATGGCAGGATGCAGAGCCCCTGACGGCCGACGATGTCATTTTCACGATTAAAACCATAGAGAATCCTTCTTTGAAAAGTCCCATCAGGGCGGACTGGATAGGGGTGAAAGCGGAAAAAATCTCTGACTTGGGAGTGCGTTTTGAATTAAAGAATCCCTCGGCCGTTTTTCTGGAAAACTGCACCCTGAAAATTATCCCAAAACACATCTGGGAAGAAATCTCCGACCAGAATTTTCCTTTATCGATTTATAACTTAAAACCGATAGGCTCCGGCCCCTACAAAATAAAAGATTTGACCCAAGACAAAGAGGGCAATATCAAATCTCTGGAACTGGTGAACAATGGCAATTATTACGGTGACCAACCGAACATTCCCAGTGTCATTTTCCTTTTTTTCAACGACGAAGCTGAGCTGACTTCGGCTTTCAAGAATAATCAGATTCAGGGATTCAAGCTTTCTTCTCCGGAAAAATATCAAATCTTAAAGAGGGATGATTTTATTGATTATCATCTCCTGATCCCGAGATATTTTGCCGTCTTTTTCAATCCGACTAAATCCAAATCTTTAGCCGATGCAAAGGTAAGAATTGCTTTGAACTACGGAACCGACAAGGAAGAAATCGTCAACGAGGTCCTGCTGAAACAGGGTAAGGTCGTTGATTCCCCCATCTTGCCAAATATCTTCGGGTTTGAGACACCGGAAAAAGTTTATGAATTCAACCAAGAAAAAGCAAACCAACTTCTGGACGAAGCTGGTTATGTGAAAAAAGAAAACGGTTTCAGGGAAAAAACCGTCAACAAAGAACCTGCCTTTCAGTTCAAAAGCAATCTCCAGGTGGGCAGCCAGGGAGCCGAAGTGCAGGAACTCCAGAAGTGTCTAGCCAAGGATTCCGAGGTTTATCCGGATGGAGAAATTACGGGATATTTCGGAAGCAAAACAAAAGAAGCGGTGATCAAATTCCAGGAAAAATACAAATCAGAAATACTCACGCCCTCGGGTTTAACTTCCGGCACGGGCAGTGTCTTAAAGAGCACGAGGGATAAACTAAACCAGCTTTGCGCCGCTCCTTCGGCAGAAACTCTTTCTCTTTCTTTCTCTTTGATCACGGTGAATCAGCCGAATTTAAAGAAGGTGGCCAATCTTTTGAAAGAACAATGGAAGGCCCTGGGGGTGAACGTTGAAATCAACACCTTTGAAGTTTCCGCTTTGGAACAGGAAATCATTAAGCCCCGCAATTATGAGATGCTTCTTTTCGGCGAAGCGCTTGAAGCGGTTCCCGATCCCTTCCCCTTTTGGCATTCTTCCCAGGTAAAAGACCCCGGGCTCAATCTCTCTAGCTATGAGAATAAAGAATGTGATAAACTGTTAGAAGAAGAGCGTCAGACGCAAGACCAGGAAAAAAGAAAGACGTCTCTGGAAAAATTTCAAAACTTGCTGATTGAAGATGCTCCGGCAGTGTTTCTTTACAGCCCGGATTTCCTCTATCTCGTCTCAAAGGACATTAAGGGAATAGACGCCAAGATCATCACCGACCCCTCGCAGAGATTCTCCAACATTGAGGGTTGGTACATCAAAACAAAAAGAGCATGGAAGTAACGAAAATCGACAAATCAAATATGCGAAAAACGATTTTGGACTTCCCGAAGCAGTTTAAGGTTGGCGTAAATGCTGCTAAAAAAACTCACCTGGAAAAATGGTCTTTTTTGACTCCCCCTGAAAACATCATTGTTTGCGGCATGGGAGGATCGGCCTTACCGGGCGACATCCTGGTAACTTTGAGACCTCTGGATGTTTTTTCTTATAAATCCTACCGTCTTCCCCTTCAGGCGGGAAACGAAAGCCTGATAATCTGCATTTCTTATTCCGGCAACACGGAAGAAACCCTGTCTTCCTTTGAAACCGCCGTAGGAAGAAATTTACCCGTAATATCGATTACCACCGGCGGCAAATTAGCCGAACTTTCCAAAAAATACAAAGTGCCATGCGTGATTCTTCCCCCGCCCTACGTTCCTCCCCGGCTGGCTCTCGGACAGATGTTCGCCGCCCTGCTCCAGGTTTTGAAAAATCATAATCTTTTGGACGACCCGATTATCAACGATCTTTTGAAACTGGGAAATTCTCTGAAACCGGCAGATTTTGAACTTAAGGGCAAAAAAATAGCCAAAGAGATCTTCGGAAGAATTCCCATTATCTACAACTCCAGAAGATTCAGGGTGGTAGGCACGATTTGGAAAAACAGCTTAAACGAAACCGCCAAAATCCTAGCTCTGGCCAACTATTTCCCGGAACTCAACCACAATGAAATTGTCGGTCTATGGCGGATAAACGAATCACAAATAAGCAACGATAAGATTTACGTTTTGATTTTAAGAGACAAGGAAAGTTCCCATCCCCGTATTCTGAAACAAATGGAGATAACCAAGAACTTCATTGAAAAGGAGGGCATAGGAGTGGAATTTATCGAGATTAAAGGTAAAAACCTTCTGGAAAAGTTTTTCTCCACGATAATCTTGGGATTTTGGACCTCTTTCTGGCTGGCCATGGAATACAAAGTTGATCCGACGCAGATAAAACCGATCGACGAATTCAAGCGAAAATTGAAAGAAAAATAAATAAAAATCTGTTTTGCTAAAGACCGCCTCTTGACTGATACGGTTTTTTGTTTTACAATATTAAAGATTCGTGGAGGGCGATAATACGCTCTTTAATTTACGAATAATGGAGGTGAAGAATGCAAAACTATCGAATTGTTATTGCCGAAAAAATTCCAGAAAACGTCAGGCAC
>JAQUAA010000044.1 GCA_028687495.1 Minisyncoccota bacterium
TAAAATAAATAAAAATATTATGGAATGTTGCAAAATAGAAAACAAATGTTTACTCACTGCTCTGGGAATCACTGTTCTGGCCTTCTTAGTTGCCGTTTTCTTTTCTACGGTAATAGATATCAAAGACAAACTGACGGAAACTAAAAATACCATCACCGTTTCCGATACGGGAACGATCTACGCCAAGCCGGATCTGGCCATAGCCAGTTTTTCGGTTGTCGTCGAAAGCAAAACGGTGGCTGAGGCGATGAGTGAAAATACTAAGAAGATGAATGCCGTGATTTCCTTCATGAAAGAACAGGGAGTGGAGGACAAGGATTTGAAGACCACAAATTTCAACATCAGCCCCCGCTACGAATGGTATGACAGCACCCAGTATTATCCTTCGGGCCGCAGGGTGCTGGCAGGATATGACGTGACGCAAACCCTCCAAGTTAAAATCAGGGACTTGGAAAAAGTGGGTTCAATTCTCGAGGGCGGCACATCAGCCGGAGCGAACGAAGTCAGCGATCTGCAGTTTACGATTGATAACGAAGACACGTTGAAAACTCAGGCCAGAACCGAGGCGATTAACAAAGCTAAGGCAAAGGCTGAGGAACTGGCCAAGGAACTCGGAATAAATTTGGTCAGAATCAGCAATTTCAGCGAGAGCGGCGTCTTGCCTTATTTCTACAGCATGAAAG
Organism: Minisyncoccota bacterium; assembly: GCA_028687495.1. Lineage (GTDB taxonomy): Bacteria > Patescibacteriota > Minisyncoccia > Minisyncoccales > RBG-13-42-11 > JAQUAA01. The sequence continues at coordinate 684 of JAQUAA010000044.1, forward strand.
AAGCTGCGCCTGCGGGAATGGGCGGGGGAGAAACAGCGGCCTCAATCCAAACCGGAGAAAACAAGATAGAAGTGACGGTGAACATCACCTATGAAATTAATTAAAGGGGAAGAGCAGAAGATTGTCTGGACCACTCATTCCAAACTGAAAATGAGACAGTACCGGTTTTCGGAAAAGAGGGTTCTGAGAATTTTGAGGCATCCGGCAAGGATAGAAGAGGGCATTGCCGAGGGCACTTTTGCCGCAATGGAAATTACCGGAACAAAAAAACACCCGACCGAAGCCTGGATGATGTACGTGGTATATAAAAAACCGAAAGCCATTAAAATAATCTCCGCCTGGAGATATCCCGGAAGAACGCCCCTCGGAGAAAGACCGCTTATTCCTCAAGATACGCTGGAAGAATTATACAAGTTAATAAAATAAAAACAGGAGTCGCCGGAACATTAAATGCCCGGCGACTTTTGTCGTGTTGTGAAGTAGTTTTTGAGCTTGACCCAGTTTTCATAATGGGCGCAAAGGACGATGATGCCCATCAGGTATACCGAGAAGGTAAACACCGGATAAGTGTGAGCCTCCATGATGCCGAAGAACAGTATCATGGCCGAAACCAGGAAAGAGCTGGCTAAAACCATCCACTTGTGGTTTTCTCGCCTGAGAATCCAGACGAAAATTCCCCAAAGAAGGAGGATAATGAAGAAAAGCAGTATGAGCCACAAAGGATGATAGTTTATCAGGGAAATCGCCACCATCGGAGTCAAAGCTCCGCCGGTGGTTGCCACGCCCTTGCCGCCCTTGAATCGCGGTTTCGAAACTAAGACGGGAAAAAGATTGCCAAGGAGCGAGGTTAGTCCGATCAATCCCACTACCCAGTAAGTTCCCCAAAGCGCAACGGCTATGGCTGTCGGAGTGGCTCCTTTCAAGTAGTCGCAGAAAGCGACAAAGAACGCCCAGCGGTTTCCCATGGCGCGCTTAACATTGGTCGCCCCGCTGCTGCTGCTTCCGCCGACATCCCGGAAATCAAACCGTATGTCTTTCCCGGTTTTTAATTTAACCAGGTAATATCCCAAAGGAGCGCCCATAAAATAGGCAGCTATAAACAGTAACACTATATAGAAAATAGTCATTTTACCCACCTTCCTTTCCAAAAAAATTGTCTAGGGTGCTATTTGAGGGTTATTAGTTTTATGGTATTCTAATAAAAAGAAAGGTCAAGTGGGTAATTTAATCCTCTTTCGCCTATGGATTATTCTAAAATAGCAGGCTGGGTAGTTTTTTTGGCAGGCATTTTGATCATCGGCTGGACCCTGCTTACTTCATATAACATCTTCACTGCTAAAGCCCTTCTGCCCGAGTTTTTTCAAATGCCGGAAAGCCAAACCTCCGTCCAGCAAACGACTACTCAGGACGCCCAGGCTCAGTTGCAGCAGATGATCGGCGAACAACTTAAAGGAATCCTGCCTTTCGATTCTCTGTATAAATTCCTAAATCTGGCTGTCTGGTCAATGCTGGCTTTCGTCCTGATTTTTGGCGGTGGTCAGATCGCCAACTTGGGTATAAAATTAATAAAAAAGTAGATGCAGAACATCCTCGTCCAATACATCGTCTGGCAGTTTTTCGAAGTGCCCAGAGAAATCCTGAAAGCCTGGAAGAATTTTCTTTTGTTCAATCTCAATTATTTCTCCGTTCCCTTGCTTTTGAAAACGTTTTTCTCCCACTGGAGGAGATACCGCTGGTCCTACGGAAAAGGGTTTGATCCCGGCAGATACCTGGAGACGTTTTTTTCCAATCTGATTTCAAGGGTACTGGGAGCCATTGTCAGAACTTTCGCCATCGTCATCGGTATATTGTCGGAAATCGGCATATTTTTCGGAGGAGTAATCGTGTTTTTCGGCTGGCTGCTTTTTCCCGCTTTTTTGATAGCTGGGTTGATTTTCGGGATTAGAATTATTTTTTAAAAAATGAAGAGAAATAAGTCCTTTACCATAATCGAGCTGTTGGTGGTGATAGCCGTCATCGGTTTGATTTCCAGCATTGTTCTGGTGAATCTGAGAGGAACCAGGGAAAAAGCAAGAATCAGCAAGGCTCTGGAATTCAATCAAAGCGTAAATCACGCCTTGGGTTCTGAAGCCGTGGGCATCTGGAGACTAGACGAGGGAGCGGGCGCCACTGCTTATGATTCCTCGGGTTACGGCAACAACGGCACAATCGTCGGAACGACCTGGACAACCGGGATTCTGGGAAAAGCCCTGAGCTTTCCCGGAGTGAACAACGACGTAACCATAAATAATTTCGGCCAGGTGGCTCCCAAAGACGAAATCACAATTTCCATCTGGGCCAAGCCCAATACGCTTTTGGGGCAGCACGATCTTTTCTGGATGTCATCTAC
>JAQUAA010000015.1 GCA_028687495.1 Minisyncoccota bacterium
CCACGACAGCCACGACCAGCGCCGCAGAAGACGTTGACCTCGACGAAGAAGTCCAGGCGCAGGATCTCGGAGTGACTAGGCCTAATATTCTGCCCGACAGCCCGTTCTATTTTCTTAAAGAATTGAGTCGAAACATCCAAAGCATCTTCGCCTTCAATTCTCTCGCCAAAGCAAAACTGCAGGAAAAGTTTTCCAATGAAAAATTGGTTGAACTCAAAACAATGATTGAGCAGAACCAGGATGACAAGAAAATCGAAAAGGCACTGCAAAACTATCAGGGCGAATTGGACGGCTTGAAAAAGGCGGCGGAAAAAGTAAAAGAAACCGCCGGACAATCGGAGGAAGTCGGCAAGTTCTTGGATAAATTCATCCAGCAGCAAACGCTCCAGCAAAAAATCCTCCAAAAACTGGAAACGCAGGTATCCACCACCACTCTTGAAAAAATAACGGAAGCCAGAGAACAGCACCTGAAAAGATTCGGAGAGGTGATGAATAAACTTGAGACGAATAAAGAACAGCTGCAGGAAAGACTGGAACAGAATCTTCAGGAAGTAGCCGGAAGCGAATTCAAGAATTTCAAAAACTTGGAAATCCTCCAGCAGCTTGAAGAAAAAGTTCCCGAAGAAGCGAAAGATGCCGTTCAAAAAGCTGCGGAAAACGCCCTTAAAAGATTAAAGGGCGATCTGGAAAAGATGTCGCCGGACGACCAGGCAAGGTTCAAAGAGTACATTAACAGCATCATCGGCGACAAGGAAACTCAGTTGGAAATTTTGGACAGTTTGAAAGAAGAACTGAAAACAATCCCCCAACTAAAAGAGAATCTCCTGCAGATAAGGGAAAACGTGATGAATACGATCAGGGAAAGATTGCAAGTGGGCACCACAACCTGCGAGGAGGTTGAAGAACCAGCGGCAAACTTCTGCGAAAAAGGAAGAATTGTGATTAGCAAGGATGATAAGGGCTGCGTTGTTGAATTCAAGTGCGTTATCCCGGCTGAGACCGAAGAATCCACATCCACGCCCCAACCATCCGCAGGAACGGTCTGTATCACTCTCTGGGATCCTGTTTGTGGGGAAAACGGCGAAACTTACTCCAATGAGTGTTATGCCAAAAAAGCCGGCGTGGAGATTGATTATGATGGCGCTTGCGGGGCAACGACAACCGGAGAGAAGGAACAGAATGAGGGAGAAAATACGTCTATACAGAATCAACTGCAACAATTTAAGGAACTTTTGAACGGCCTGAAATCCAGCAATCCCTAAGGAAAGAAGGTTATAATCAAAAGAAAAACGGCTTGAAAGGGCCGTTTTTCTGTTTTAAGATAAAAAGACGCATGAAAAAATATCATATCCTTACCTTCGGGTGCCAGATGAATAAGGCTGATTCGGAAAGAATCGCCGCCTCTCTTGAGAGAAAAGGCTATAAAACTACCCCAAACCTAAACGAGGCCGATTTAATCGTGGTGAACATGTGCTCCATCAGGCAATCGGCAGTGGACAGGATTTACGGTTTGGCTCCCGGCTTTGAAAAGTTAAAAATCAGGAAACCTAAATTAAAAACTATTCTAACCGGCTGCATCACCAAAATGGACAGGAAAAAGTTTGCCGAAAAGTTTGATTTAATCGTGGACAAAGAAAAATACTTAACTTGCCCTCCGAAACACTCAAATAAACTCATGGCTTATATCTCCATTTCCAACGGCTGCAATAACGCCTGCTCTTATTGCATTGTCCCCTTTACCAGAGGGCGTCTCGTCTGCCGCGATCACCGGGAAATATTGAAAGAAGTAAAAAATGCCGTTGCCAATGGCGTAAAAGAAATCTGGCTTTTGGGCCAAAACGTCAACGATTACCACTCCCCTCGGGATTCTTCAATCAATTTCGCCGAACTCCTAAAGAAAGTTTCCGACATCCCGGGTAATTTCAAGATTCTTTTTACTTCTCCTCATCCCAAGAATTTTTCAGATGAACTGATTGATGCCCTGGCTGAATGCGGTAAGTTCGGAAGATACCTTAATTTGCCCGTCCAATCGGGAGACAATACCGTTTTAAGGAGAATGAACAGGCCTTACACGGTGCAGCAGTATAAAAACTTGGTTAAAAAAATCCGGGAAAAGATGCCCGACATCAATTTATCAACTGACGTAATCGTGGGCTTTCCGGGAGAAACCAAATCGCAGTTCAAAAACACGGTTAAACTTTTTAAAGAACTTAATTTCGACATGGCTTACATTTCCAAATTCTCCCCCCGGCCCGGAACGGCTGCGATAAAGATGAAAAACGACGTATCGCGACGGGAAAAAGAAAAAAGATGGGAGATTATCAACGAATTTATCCTGAAGAAATTGAAGGAAAAGAAAGAAATCGGCAAAAAGAAATTAATCGCGGTCTTGGGGCCGACAGCATCGGGAAAATCAGCTTTGGCGGTGAAATTAGCCAAAAAGTTTAATGGCGAGGTCATTTCGGCAGATTCAAGGCAGATTTACAAAAGAATGAATTTAGGAACCGGGAAAATAACCAAAAGAGAAATGAAAGGTGTCCCCCATTATCTTTTGGATGTAGCTTCTCCCAAAAATAAATTTACGGTTGTCCAATACAGAAAACTAGCGATTCAAGCCATAAACAAGATTTTCAAAAAAGGAAAAGTGCCGATTATTTGCGGTGGAACCGGATTCTATATTCAAGCGGTGATTGACGGAATAATGATTCCCGAAGTGAAACCCGACTGGAAACTGAGGAAAGAGTTGGAATTGATTGCGACAAAGAATCTTTTTAATAAACTGAAAAAACTTGATCCTGAAAGGACAAAAAACATCGATAAAAACAACCGCAGAAGATTAATCAGGGCTTTGGAAATTTTAATAAAAACAAAAAAGCCGGTTCCCCCGTTCAAAAAACAACCCCTTCCCTATCCGGTCTTGATTATTGGAATTAAAAAATCGAAGGAAGAATTAAAGGAACTAATAAGAAAACGGCTTCTGAAAAGATTCCGACAAGGGATGATTGATGAAATAAAAAAACTCCGTAAGTCGGGAGTAAGTTGGAAAAGATTGGAAGAATTCGGCCTTGAATACCGTTATATTGCGCAGTATCTCCAAAAAAAACTAAATTATGGGGAGATGATTGAAAAATTGCAAAAAGAAACCGAACACTTCGCCAAAAGGCAGATAACCTGGTTCAAGAGAGACGAAAGAATTCATTGGATAAAAAAACAGCCTCAGGCTGAAGAATTGGTAAAAGAGTTTCTAAAAAGCACTTGAGGGGAGAAAGACATTGTCTTAGAAGACTTTATCTTCTCCCCCCTTGTTTGCTTCACCGATTTTTGGCGAGGCATTCTTGGATTGATTCATGAGGAATCAATTTTCCGGAAGTAAGCCGCATCATCCCTGGCGGCGGAGGCAGCTCCTTCTTCTCGAAGTGAGCCCCTTCTTCATCAACGACGATGCCCATCTTTTCAAGAATTTGCTCATCTCCCGGTTTCAAAAGAGCTATATTAACTTTCACGATATCACCTCCTTGATACTTATATTATACTACGTTTTCTGTATTTGTCAAGTAAAGAACCGCTGTTTGTTAAATGGCAAGTGAGCGAGGATTACCCGCTCACTTGAACGACGACGCTGACAAGTCTAGCGAAATCGTCGAACCACTGTTTCTTTTTTCGGTCTGGCCAATCCAGATCAAAATCCGGAAATTTATCCAGAAGCTTGTCTGACGGAGATTTGTCCTTCTCTTCCTTCTTTTGTTCTTTCTTCGGCCTCAGGGGGTAGAGACTGCAATAAGGTATCTGGTTCAAACGAACCAGTATGCCGTTCTTGTCCTTGCCGTCCAGGGTAAAGACAATGCCATCACCCGAGATGAGCTTACCGACTATGACTCGATCGGGTCTGCTGTAATAAGCGACATTATCTCCCCTCGAAAGCCACTCGGAAGCTTCCTTGCTGCTCTGGAATGGCCTGGGCGCCACTCTCAATACCGTCTCCTCTTGAGTGGGAATATTCTGTATCAACAGGTGATCTCCCATAGAAAGGACGAGTATGTCTTGGCCCAGCCCTCCTAGTTCTTTTATTTCAGCCGGGATGCTCACTCTTCCCTGCGGGTCAGGTTCATCTTCGAACGGATGCCAGTCCAGTCTCATCTTCTTGGGATCTCTTGCTGCAATCAGCTTTTCTTCCCAGATCTGCTGCGGCATCAGAACCACTTCCTGGCCGTCCAATCCCCAAACCCATTTATCGCCGGCTTTTCTTATCTTTGCCGGAATCGCGAATCTTCCCTTCTCATCGACGCTGTGTTCCCACCTGCCTTCTTTTAGTTTCAGCATTATTATATCCTCCTTCTGAATGTTCCAGATAGAATTTTAAAACAGCACTTGAAGGTGCTGTTTTTATTTTGCTACTTTTTTATAAATTTGTCAATGCTTTTTTGAGCGATTCTCCCGCCATCTGAGGATTAGCTTTTCCTTTGGTTTTGGCCATTATTTGGCCCACCAAAAACTGAAAGGCGTTTCCCTTGCCCGACTTATAATCTTCCACCGCTTTGGGATTATTTTCGATTACTTCCTTGATGACTTTCTCTATTTCCGATGAATCCGAAATCTGAGTCAATTTTTTTTCCTTAACGATGTTAGATGGGTCGGCTCCGTTTTTGAACATTTCGGATAGGACAAGCTTCGCTATCTTGCTCGATATCGTTCCCTTTTCAATCAGAACGATAAAGTCAGCAAAATTATCCGGGGTAATTAAAAACTTCTCGTTCCTGATCGAGGTCCCGCTTAAAAGTCCACGCAGATCGGAAATCAGATAATTTGAAGATAATTTTATCAATCTGGAAAGTTTTTCTCGTGGAAGTTGGGGGGGAAATTCCGAAATCACCTTTTCGAAATATTCTCCGAAATCTTTATTATAAACAAGGATTTCAGCTTCCTTATCCGATAATTCGTACTCCCGCTTCAGGCGAACGGTTTTTTGCTGGGGAAGCTCGGGAATTTCAGCTTTAATTTTTTGAACGGATTCCTTTGAAAAATAAAGCGGGGACAAATCCGGTTCGGGAAAGTAACGATAATCATGCGCTTCTTCCTTTTCTCTCTGGCTGAAAGTTTTTCCTTTAACGTCGTCCCAGCCGCGCGTTTCCTGCAAAACTTCCTTACCGGATTCTAAAACTTCCTGCTGCCTTTTGATCTCATATTCAATCCCCCTTTCTACTGCCCGGAAAGAATTAAGATTTTTGATTTCCACCTTCGTGCCCATTTTGCCTTTTTCTTCCAGGGAAATGTTAACTTCCACTCTCATTTGGCCCTTTTCCATATCGGCATCCGAAACGTCGAGATAATGCAAAATCAAATGCAGTGCTTCGGCAAAATCTTTCGCTTCCTTGGCGGAAGTGATGTCGGGCTCGGTAACCAGTTCCATCAAGGGAATTCCCGCCCGGTTGAAATCAACCAAGGAGAAATCTTGTCCTTCAGGATGGACCAAGCTTCCCGTATCTTCTTCCAGATGTACCCTTGTGATTCTTATCTTTTTTCCGTCAATCTCAAGAAAACCGCCAACAGATAAGGGTTTGTCGTACTGCGATATCTGATAGCCTTTGGGCAGATCGGGATAAAAATAGTTTTTTCTGTCGAATTTTGAAGATTCAGGAATCTGGCAATTCAAAGCCAAGCCGGTTTTAATGACTTTTTTCACCGCCTCTTCATTAATCACGGGAAGAGTACCGGGATGCCCCATACAAACCGGACAGACGTTAAAATTAGGCTTCTTTTCATCGGAATCGTTCAAACAACTGCAAAACATCTTTGTTTTAGTCTTCAATTCAATATGTATTTCCAATCCGATGGTAGGTTTATATTCTTTCATGATTTATTCTATTTTTGTAATATATTTTGGCTTGGGGGGAAACCAACTGAAAATAAGAGTAAACGCCAGAATGGTGAAGATAATCAAATAATTCAAATCAGAATAGACGGGATGAAGATTGGTCAGGGTAAGGAGAATTAAATCCGTTATCATGCCGAAAAGCATGAAACTCATGGCTATCCCCAACCCCAAACTTCTTATCTTCACTTTTTTCTCCGTGGCCCTTTTCGCTTGTAAAAAGAAAATTGCAATTAAGGGCATAAGAATGAGGGGCGTAACGACAAAGGGAGCGAAAAACAGGAAGAATAATTTCGAGCTTAAATCAAAACCCCAATTCAATACCCCATCCGTGTAAAAATAATTCGGAGTATAAAAGAAGAACGGCAAGCTGGAAAACACAAAAACTAATAGCATTATACCTCCAATGATTTTTGAGTATTTTTGAAAAGTGCTTGAAAAAACGGCATAGCCCAAAAGAGACCATCCTCCGGCAACAAACATAGTATAAATGGGGGCTATGATACGCCAAACAACGTGATTATCGATAAGGAAAAGGGTCGGAACTGAAGTAATGACGTAATTCATGCCAATCAGAAAAAAACTGTAACTGAAAAGCTTGGCAAATTCGTTGTTCTCTTCCTTGTAACAAGTGTAGAATTTTATGCTTAAATAGAAAAAAACAAAAACTCCGAAAAGAAAAATTAAACCTGTGGTGGGAATAACCATATTATTCTACTATTCTGCCGTCCTCTAATCCTTTATTTTCTCTTCCCTTGGCCTCATCCACTATTTCAACTCCGGAGCTCGTCCCGATGATATCGGCGCCGGCTTTTACCATCATTTCCAAATCAGCCATGCTCCTGACGGCGCCCGCCGCTTTAACCAATAAACCGGGAGCTGATTCTTTCATGATTCTAACGTGCTTAGCTTTCTCCGGCAACTCCGTGTGATCCAAGGGGTCGTTGATGGTGGCGGTTTTAACGCAAATGGCTCCCGATAACTTCACGATTTCCGATGCTTTTTTGATTTCTTCGTCGGTCAGATAACCTGAACCGATTATCACTTTCGTCGGCAAAACACCGCATATTTCCCTGAGGTCTGCCAAAACTTCCTCGTAGTTTCCGTTCTTAAAATCGTCTATCTTCATTACCACATCAAGCTCGTCGCTCCCCGCCAGCTTAGCCCCCTTTGCCAGTTCCATTCTTTCCTGATGAGTACTGGCACCGGTTGGTTCATCTATCAGAGTCGTCACCTTGACACCGCTGCCGGCAAGCACTCCTTTAGCCGTTTTGGTATGCTCTGGCAAAACGCAAAAACCGCGGAAACTGTATTCTTTGGCTTCTTCCGCCACCCTCTTTATCTCTTCCTCATCCGCTCCTGCCTTAAGATAAGTTTGGTCTATAATTTTAGCTATATTTTCCATATTTTTTAGCTGCTAAATACACGTTTTTTAATAATAAGGCGACTGTTAAGGGCCCGACGCCGCCCGGATTTGGCGTGAGAAACGAAGCTTTTTGTTCCACGCTTTCCCTGTCTGCGTCGGCGGGAAAACCGGCATCAATCAAAATGACGCCTTTTTTGATCACTTCGCCCGTAATTAAACCGGGAACGCCGCAGACACTGATGATAACGTCTGCTGATTTCAAATTTGATTTCACTCCCGAAGAAGTTCTCAGAAGATACTTCATTTTTATCCCCTTTTTAACCAGAAAGTCTTTCAGGGTGAAACCGAAAATATCGGAATTGGTCAAAGCTAAAATCTTTTTGCCTTTGAAGAATTTTGACGCACTTTTAAGAACCAAGTAAATCGCCGAAGGCAGAACCGGTGAAGAACCGCTCTTTTTAAGAAATCCGTCAACGTCTTTCGAAAGATCGATCATCCCGACAATTCTGTTTTGATTGAATTTTTTGGGCAGGGGCAATTGAACGATGATTCCGTTGATCGATTTATCCTTATTCAAATCTTTTATTTTCCGGACGATGTCTTTTTCTTTTGCTTTTTGTCCAAATTTATAAAGTGCTAGATTTATGCCGATTCGTCCTGCCGCTCTTTTTTTTAATTTTATGTACAATTTGGAGGCCTTGTTATCGCCTACCAAGATTACGGCTAATTTCGGTTTGATTTTCTCCCTCCTTATTCTCTTTTTCAAATCCAATAATATTTTTTCAGCAAATTTCTTACCATTGAAAATCTTCATAAATTGGGAACTTCTTGAGTAATTTTTTCACTTCCTTCTTGATTTGATTTTTAACTGCGGCATTCCCGATGTTTTTGACGAGTTTGACGATCAATCTTACGACTTCGCGGCATTCTTTTTCTTTGAATTTTCTCGTGGTTACGGCCGGACTCCCCAATCTTATGCCGGAAGGATTATAAGAAGACCTTTTATCGAAAGGAATGGCGTTACGATTGACGTAAATGCCGACCTTATCCAATTCGTCCTGAATTCTTTTAGAATCGATGCCGAAAGGAGAAATATCTATAACCATCAAATGATTGTCGGTTCCCCCTGAAATCACTTTAATCCCCTGTTTTTTGAATTCATCGGCCATGGCTTTGGCATTCATGAGAATTTGCTTTTGGTATTTTTTAAAATCGGGCTTCATCGCTTCCAGAAAACAGACTGCTTTGGCGGCTATGACGTGATCCAAGGGACCACCCTGCATGCCGGGAAAAACGGCTCTGTCTATTTTTTCAGCCAGGTTATACTTTCCCTTCAAGTCAAACCTGTCTTTGATCTTGCACAGAATTAGGCCGCCCCTCGGACCCCTCAGAGTCTTGTGGGTAGTGGTCGTCACGACATCGCAATAAGGAAAAGGATGGGGATGAAAACCAGTTGCCACCAGACCTGCGATATGGGCGATATCAGCCATCAGATAAGCTCCGACTTTATCGGCGATCCTCCCGAATCCTTTGAAATCAAGCGTTCTCGAATAAGAAGTGGTGCTGACAATGATCAGCTTCGGCTTGAAGCGCAGGGCTATCTTTTCCACTTCTTTCAAATCGACTTTCTCGGTCTTCGGATCAACTCCGTAATAAGAAAAATTGTATAATTTTCCGGAAAAGTTCACTTTGGAACCGTGAGTCAAGTGACCGCCAGCCGACAGATCAATGCCCAATATTTTATCTCCGTAATTCAATAAAGCAAGGTAGACGGCTGCGTTGGCCTGCGAACCAGAATGAGGCTGAACGTTAGCATGTTGTGCCTTGAATAATTTCTTCGCTCGATCTCTGGCGATTGTTTCAATTTGATCGATGAATTCATTGCCGCCGTAATATCTTTTGTAAGGATAACCCTCCGAATACTTGTTGCTCAAGGGCGTACCCATGCAGGATAATGCGGCCGGGGAAGCATAATTTTCCGAAGGAATCAAAACCAAGCCGTCTTTCTGGCGCTGAATTTCTTTCTTGATTAATCCGTAGATTTTGGGATCGGTTTTCGAAAGTTTCATCTTCATTTATTCATTCTAATAAAAATTTGCTTAATTTACAACGGAAAGGGCTCCTGGCCAAAAAGGTCGGGAGCCCTAGGAATCTGTTGATGGCGAGTTAGTCCTTGTTTTTCTTGTAGTAGCCGCAGTCCTTGATCTCCGGGCATTTGCCGTAGGTTATGCACTGAGGCTCTGCCCATTTCTGGAAGGCGGGAATGGCTTCCTTGATGTCTTTAGCCATTTTCCTGGCGATGAGACGGATTTCCCACTGGGCTTCCGTGCAGGTCCGTTTGCCGATGCTGTGGATGGCGTTCCAGCCGTTCACGTGAATCCAGTCGTAAATCTTCAGGGAATGAGGCAAGACTCCGACTGCTTCCGATTTGGGGATACCCCGCTCTGTCAGTTCTTTGTAAAAATTCAACAGAGAAAGGTGAAGTTCTTTGTATTCTGAAGCGAATGCGGAGTTCCTGATTGAAGGCGGTAGAACCATCCTTTCTTCCGGATGAAGTAAAGCATCTTCAGCAGCATCGTAAACGCTTTCTATGCTGTGGTTCCAGGTCCTCTGGCGCGTTGCCTGATGGAAGCAGGCTAGAGACATGGGAACCAAAAACTCAAAGTGAAGATGCTTCAGATTAGCCAGCTCTGTTTCGTCCTTTTCCCCGACAGCTCTTTCCAGTAATTCAGGAGTCACTTCGAAAGAAGACATCCAGCCCAAGAGCGAAGCAGTCGCTCCTCCTTTGGTTTTTATCAGTTGATTCAGGGTCAGGTTGACCGGAGCGAAAAGCTGGGAAGAAGGATACCAAGAAAGAACCTCGTAGTTGAAGCCGAAATCCTCGAAGAGATACGGCGTCACCTTTGAGGCCTGGCTTATCATTTCATCCACCACTTGGGTTGCGACAGCAGGAACGCCCGGTCGATGAACCATGGAAGAGATGTGACAAAACTCCCTAGCGTTACCAGTACTGGTGATGGTGGTTTTGGTATAAAGCGTAAGCGGGAATCTGGCGTCTTCTGCCGGAATACCGGCTGCACAAGCTCTGTCGTAGAAATCGAAAGTCTGGCTGAGCAGCGACTTTGCCTTTTCGCCCAAAACCGAGCTCTTTATTGCTTCCGGCAGGTAAAATCCTCTGCTTGCCTTAGCCCTTCTTAGCGACTGCTGAAGATGTTCCAAGTATTCGGGCAAACAAAGAAGAAGAGTGGCTGCCCTGGGAAGGTCCTCCACGTTGAAAGTGAAGTGGACCTGATCTCCGACTGAACCGTGACCGCGACCGAAGCTGTTTTTGAGCACGGCTTTTTCCTTTTTAAGCCGTTCCCCCTCGGGAAGTGCCGAAAGTTCATCCACTATCTGTGAGGCTGATTTCTCTTCAAAACAGCCGAGAGCCGCCGCCACCGCCATGGTTTGGGCATTCTGCGGATTTCCTATAAGTTTAACCTTAAACTCTGCCATATTAAACCTCCTTATTTTTTTTGCTTATATTGCTTGTGAGTTGGGAAAGGACAATATCTTTTATCTGAGAGAATACCTCCTCTTTCGTTCTTTCTCCCTCTACCATATAAACATTTTCAAAACGGCCTGGCAATATCCTGTAAGTTTCCCAAACCTTTTCCAATTTTTCCTTTTTTTCAAAAAGTTTTATCCCCTTCCCCCTTTTTTCAATCCGCTCAACGCAAACTTCCGGACTGACTTTCAAAATAAAAGTTAAATCTGGCAATAAAAAATCGTTGTTCATCCCAATCAGCCGTTCCAAATCCAGGCCGTCCGCCGCGCCGTAGGCAAAAGTAGAAAAAAAATAGCGATCGGAGATCACTATCTTACCTTCTTTAAGTGCGGGTAGAATTTTGTTTTGCAAATGATCCCGACGGTCCTGCGTAAATAATTCCTGTAAAACTCCGGCTTCAGCTTTAATTTTATTATCCAGAATCTCTCTGATTCTTTTTCCGGCTTCGGAATCCAGGGTCGGCTCTTTGGTCAAAACGACTTTGAAACCTTGCTTAATAAAAAAATTTTTAAATAATTCTGCCTGAGTGGTCTGCCCTGAACCGTCCAGCCCTTCGATAACGATGAATTTGCCAGGATAAGTGTTTTTTTTCACTGATTTGTATATTCTTCCGTAGTGTTTTCTACAACTTGCAGTTCCACGCCAGCATCATTAAACAATTTCAAGGATAATTCATCGGCATGATATCTTTTTTGCGCCACAACTTTTTTTATGCCCACCCTGACGATTCTCATGGCGCAGTTATAGCAAGGAACCATTTTACAATAAAGCGTCGCTCCTTCAATTTTTATGCCGTCCTTGGCACATTGCAATATGGCGTTTTCTTCGGCATGCAAAGTTCTGACGCAATGCTGGGACTGATTGCCTTTTTCGTCAATAACCGTCCTCATCATGTGGCCGACTTCGTCGCAATGCGGCTGTCCCGGAGGAGCTCCGACATAGCCCGTAGCTAAAATAGTATTGTGCGGACTTACAATGACGGCTCCGCTGCGGCCCCTATCGCAAGTTGCTCTTCTTCCGATTGGTTCCAACAGTCCTAAAAAATATTCATTCCAGTTTGGCCGTACGTATTTTTTTTCTTCCATTTTTTTTGTAAAAAATTTAAATTATTAAACAGGGGCATTACTCTACCGTAATCCCCATGTTTTTGGCGGTGCCTTCGATTATTTTCATCGCAGCATCCACGTCATTAGCATTCAAATCGGGCATCTTTCTCTCGGCAATTTCCCTCAGCTGGGCTCGGGTGATTTTTGCCACTTTGGTTTTATTGGGAGTGCCGGAGCCCTTCTCTATCCCGGCTGCTTTTTTAAGAAGCTCGGAAGCCGG
>JAQUAA010000016.1 GCA_028687495.1 Minisyncoccota bacterium
AGTAGATGATTACGTCAACGCTGGGACAGGCGTAAATCCCACAAATGCCATCACAATTGAGTATTGGTTTGAACTACCGTATACAACAGGTGGTACTACTATTTGGCATACTCTTTCCTCTAAAGGAGCGACGGTTGGATGGTGGGATGAGTTTAACCAAGGGACTGGTGAATTAACTTGGCGATTATATACTGCCGCAAGCGATCTAATTGGGCAAGCATCGTATACACAAAGCTATAGTGCAAATATTTGGTATCATCTCGTTGAAACGTACGATGGAGCAAGACTAAAAATATATGTAAATGGTCAAGAAAAGAATTCGGTTGGAGGGTCTGGTGTTATGAATACGAGTGGGGCAGATCTCTTTATAGGTCAGCACAGTGGTGGGGGTCAAAGGTGGAATGGTTTAATAGACGAAGTCCGTGTCTATAACCGTGCCTTATCAGTAGAAGAAGTTCGCTATCACTATAATCGAGGGGGGCCGGTGGGCTATTGGAAGTTTAATGAAGGATTAGGTTCTAGTGCATATGATTCCAGCGGAAACAATAATACGGGCACTCTTTATGGCGGTATGGCAACGAGTACTGCAGATGGTTCCGGTTGGAAAGCGGGAAAATATGGTTCCGCTTTAGCGTTTGACGGAACGAATGATTATGTTGCTTGCAGTAACAACAGTATCTTAAATCCAACAACAGCAATCACGGTCGGAGCTTGGGTGAAACCTAAAACATATACAAGTTGGGATGGAATCGTCAGTAAGTGGTCAACAGCGGGTAACAGAGGTTATATATTACTTTTGAACGGTTTCGGTGGCTTTATATTTTCCATTACCACCGATGGTTCAACCGCGATAAATGCTTCGGGTCCCCTTTCACTGACAGCAGAAAATTGGTATTACGTTGCGGGTACGTATGATGGGAGCGTCTTAAAAGTTTATATAAATGGTATATTATTAGGTCAAACATCCGCAATGGGAAATATCTTCGCTAGTTCAGATTCGTTAAGAATTGGAAAAGATGGGGCATCTTGGACCAATTATTTCAACGGTATAATCGACGACGTCCGCATTTACAACTACGCGCGTAATCCGCAACAAATTCTACAAGATTATAATGCTGGAATGGGAATTTACTTTAAGTAAATAAAAGGTTAAAATATATAATTACTAATTAACACAACATATAATATGTACAATCGCATCATCAAGTTCAGTGTCTACGCGTTAGTTTTTTTAATGCCTCTATTCTGGTTACCTTTCAGTTTTGAGGCATTCGAGTTCAATAAACAGTACCTGCTGTTTTTCTTGGTTTCTTTGGCTTTTCTGGCCTGGATAGCCAAGATGGTTCTGGTGGATAAGGAATTAAGATTTAAGAAGTCACCCTTAGATCTCTTTATCTTGGTGTTTTTATTCGTTGCTGTGTTATCCGCCGTATTTTCGGTTGACAAAATATCAAGCATATTCGGATTTTACGGAAGGTTCTCGGATGGTTTGATCGGCTTACTCTCTTTGGGCATGCTTTATTTCCTGATTACCAACAATGTCGGCGTATTGAAGGAAGACAAACAAAAAGAAAAATTACCGAGTGGTTCAGAAGAGATACCATACAAAAAGATCTTAAAGATTTTCACTTGGTCTGTTTTCTTCGTGGTCTTAATGGCTTATTTCTCGATTTTCGGCATCTGGTCGAGAATAAGCGGTTTGCTGGGAGGAAAGATTGCTTTGCCTTCGGTGATGCTCCAGAGCGTATTCAATCCGGCAGCCGGAAGCTTGGAAGGATTAGCCGTGTTTTTAGCCGTTGTTTCAGTGTTTTTAATCGGCAAAATCATTACTACAGAATCCAAAACAAAGAAAGGAGGAGGATTCGGCACTTACTTTTTACTGTTCTTGATTTTAATCTTGCTGGTGATTATTGATTTCACTGCCGCCTGGTTGGTGATCCTGGCGAGTTTAGCTTTATTCTTAGTCATTGTTTTATGGAAAAGAACGTTTAAGCAAGACGTCAACAAGCTTTTGTTGCCCATACTTTTTGTGGTATTGTCAGCTGCTTTTCTTTTCATCAACAGTTCTCCCCTGCAAGACCTAGTTCTGAGATATCAATTGCCGAGAGAGCAGGTGATAACTCAACCAGAATCATGGAGTATTGGATTTAAGGGAGCGGTGGAAAACGTAAAATCTGGATTCTTGGGTTCTGGCACAGGTACTTTTCACTATGATTTCTCAAAATTCAGGGCTCCTGAATTCAATCAGAGCATACTCTGGCAGATAAGATTTGACAGGGGAGGCAGCCATATTTCCGAAATTCTTGGAACAATGGGTTTCCTGGGAATATTGTCTTATCTTGCCTTAATTGGAGTGTTTTTCCTGATCAGCTATCTCTTTTTGCAGCAAAACAGGAGCGGCATACCTTTGATGATGGTTTTCCTGGCTCTATTGGTGGGTCAATTCGTTTATTACCAGAATACCATCTTGGCTTTTACCTTCTGGCTGATCCTGGGACTGTCGGTGGTCAACTGGCAGAAACCGGTTCAGGAAAAAACGATAACTTTTAAGGATTTCCCGGAATTATCCCTGGTTTTTTCCGCCGTCTTAATTGTCTTTGCCCTAGTGTTTTTGGGAATGTATTTTTTTGCCGGCAAGTTCTATCTGGCTGATATTGATTACCGAACTGCCATGGGAGAAGGAAGGACGGAAAACCTGGAAAAGGCAGTCAATCTCAATCCTTACCAGACGCAGTACAAAATAGTTCTGGCGCGAGATTATCTGAGCAAAATAACCGCGGAAAACCAGAAACCGGCTGATCAGAGAGACCAGACCGCGCTTTCTCTGGATACTCATTATGCCATCACTTACGCTAAGGGCGGACAACTTGGAAATAAGGTTATCAAGGGAGCAGCTGATTTGTCTCCCAACAGAGTGGCGGTTTGGGAAACGTTGGGAATGATTTACCGCGATATCCAGGGAATAGCCACCGGAGCCCTTGACTGGGGAATCAAATCGTTCGAGAAAGCGATAACTCTCGAACCGGCAAATCCCGTCTTGCATACCGAATTGGGAAAGTTGTATCTGACTTCCGGCGACAGCAACAAGGCGAGGGACGAATGGAATAAGGCAAAGGAATTAAAAGCGGATTACACCGATTCCTCGGTGCAGCTGGCGTTATTGTCAGAGAGCGAGGGCAACAGCGAGGAAGCCATAAGAATGATGGAAAATCTGGTCATGTCCTATCCCTATGACGTTGAGGCGATATTCCAGCTGGGACGTCTTTACTTCAACAGCAACCGGACGTCAGATGCAGTTCTGCAGTTTGAAAGAGTGGTAAATCTGATGCCCAACCATTCCAACGCTCACTATTCTTTGGCTGTGGCTTATCAGAAACAGGGCAAAACTTCAAAAGCCATCGAGGAATACGAAAAAGTGCTGGAATTGAACCCCGGGAATGAGGACGTACAGGCAAAACTAGACCAGTTGAGAAAATAACAAAAGTCTCTTGACAAGGTGCTAAGATAGGCGTAATATTGAATTTACTTGTTTGAGTAGCGGTAAAATTTAAGCTTTTAATACTATTTTGTCTTTTGAGACCCCACTTTATTAATAGTTAAGTAATTCTTAACCTAAACCTTTATTTTGGGGTTTTTTGTTTGTATTTTAACGTAAAATATCTTATGTCCCCCCTTAAGATTAAAAATTTTACTAAGGCAAAAGTTTCCCTTAATCTTCCTTATCTTGCTTCAGTTGAAAAGGAAAGCTGGAGATTGTTCTGGGAGAGAGATCTGAAGGAACTTTTCCAGGAAGTTTCTCCCATCAAGGACTATACGGGCAAAGAGTTGGAGCTCTGGTTTTTGGATTACAAATTGGATCCTCCCAAGTACAAAACCGACCTAGAAGCGAAGAACAACAACGATTCTTTTGAATCAGCTTTGAGAGTGAGGACAAAATTGGTCAATCTGAAAACCAAAGAGATTAAAGAACAAGAAGTTTACTTGGCTGATTTCCCCTTAATGACAGATAGGGGAACTTTTATTGTTAACGGGGTTGAAAGGGTGGTGATTTCCCAGCTGATACGTTCTCCCGGAGCCTTCTTCACCATGCAGAGAAGCGGGGGAAAGAATTATTTCGGGGCAAAAATTATTCCCAACAGAGGAGCCTGGCTTGAACTTGAAACCGAGACCTCCGGAGCCATCGGCGTCAAAATCGACAGAAGAAGGAAGGTGATGGCTACTACCTTGCTGAGGGTTTTCGGTTTTGAGAAGGACGAATCGATCAAAGAGGCCTTTCAGGACGTGGACAGGGGAGAAGTAAAATACATCGAAGAGACGCTTAAAAAGGATCCGGCCAAAACCCAGGCGGATGCTTTTGTTGAAGTTTACCAAAGATTGAGACCCGGAGATCTGGCGACTCCCGACACCGCCAAAGAATTGATCGAGAACATGTTCTTTAATTTCGAGAGATACGATCTTTCCAAAGTTGGCAGATGGAGGATGTGGCAGAGATTGCTGGAACTCAGGAAACAAAAAACTGAGAACAAAAAATCCAGTGTAATAGAAGAAGAAATCACTCCCAAAAACAGGGTTTTAACCAGAGAAGACGTGGTCGCAGTGATCAGGGAAATCATAAGATTAAACAATACGCCAGAGGCGAAGCCCGATCAGATCGACCACCTGGGAAACAGAAGGGTGAGAACTTTGAATGAATTGATGCAGAACAGATTGAGGGTGGGTTTGATGAGAATGGAAAGAATCATCAAAGACAGAATGTCCACTTTGGATATTTATACCCTGACTCCGGTTCAGCTGATAAATCCCAGACCCTTTATGGCGGTGATAAAAGAATTCTTCACTTCTTCCCAGATGTCCCAGTTTATGGACAACGAGAATCCTTTGGCTGAGCTTGAACACAAAAGAAGATTGTCTGCCACCGGTCCCGGAGGGTTAACGAGGGAAAGAGCCGGATTTGAAGTGAGAGACGTTCAGCCTTCGCACTACGGCAGAATCTGTCCCATCCAGACACCCGAGGGCCCAAACATCGGTCTGGTCGGCCACATGGCTTCTTTTGCCAGAATAAACCAGTACGGATTCCTGGAAACCCCTTATTTCAAGGTGGAAAAAGGCAAAGTAACCTCGGAAATCCATTATCTCAACGCTTACGAAGAAGAACAGTATAATATTGCTTCTGGGGCCGTGCCGATAGACGACAGAGGCAATATCATACCGCAAAAAGTGGAAGCCAGAATAAAAGGGGAGCCCGGCGTGATGGACAGGGACAAGATTGATTTTATCGATGTTTCCTCCGAACAATCGATTTCCATCGCCACCTCCTGCATTCCTTTTCTGCAGAACGACGATGCCAACCGTGCCCTGATGGGTTCTAACATGCAGCGTCAATCCGTTCCCTTAATCAAGCCGGAAGCTCCTTTGGTTTCCAGCGGAATTGAACCGAGGGTGGCCACTGACTCCGGCCAGGTGCTGGTTGCCGAAGAGGACGGCACCGTCATCGAGGTTGACGCAAGGCACATTAAACTGAGAATCAAAAATCCCAAATCAAAACTAAAAGAAAAAGTTTACGAATTGAGGACTTTCGTCAGAACCAACCAATACACCTGTTTCCATCAGAAGCCCATAGTCCAAAAGGGCCAAAAAATAAACAAAGGAGACATTCTGACTGACGGCGGTGCGATTTCTCAGGGTTCCCTGGCTCTGGGCAACAATATTCTGGTGGCTTTCATGCCTTGGAGAGGGGGAAACTTTGAAGACGCTATTTTGATTTCGGAAAGATTGGTCAAAGACGACCTTTACACCTCAATTCATATTGAAAGCTTCATGTGCGATGTCAGGGAAACGAAGTTGGGGCCGGAGATTACCACTCCCGATATTCCCAACGTTTCAGAGGAGAAACTAAAGGATTTGGACGAGGAAGGTATCGTCAGAATCGGAGCCGAAGTCGGCCCCAACGATATTTTAGTGGGAAAGATTTCGCCCAAAGGAGAAGCTGACTTAACTGCCGAGGAAAGATTGCTCAGAACCATTTTCGGCGAGAAAGCAAGGGAAGTCAAAGACACTTCGCTGTTGATGGAGCACGGGAAAAGAGGAAGGATTGTCGGAGTGAAAGTTTTCTCTCGCGAGCTGGGCCACAAGTTGGAACCGGGAGTCATTAAAAGAATCGAAGTGGAAATAGCCCAATTGAGAGAAATTAAAGCCGGAGACAAATTGGCCGGCCGCCACGGAAACAAAGGAGTGGTTTCCAAGGTACTGCCAGTGGAAGAAATGCCTTTCATGGCTGACGGCACTCCGGTTGACATCATTTTGAATCCCATGACCGTGGCTTCCAGAATGAATCTGGGACAGATTTTGGAGACTCACTTGGGTTGGGCGGCCAAAACCCTGGGATACAAGGCTTTATCCCCGGCTTTGGCGGGAGCCACCGAAACTGACATTAAAAAAGAACTTAAAGAAGCGGGTCTGCCGGAAGACGGCAAAATAATTCTCTATGACGGCAGAACCGGCGCGGCTTTTACCAAGAAGATTACCGTAGGTTATATCTACATGATGAAACTGATTCATATGGTCGAGGACAAAATCCACATGAGATCAATCGGTCCCTATTCCCTGATCACCCAGCAGCCGCTCGGAGGAAAAGCGCAGTTTGGCGGCCAGAGATTCGGAGAAATGGAGGTCTGGGCCCTGGAAGGATACGGCGCAGCCCATACTTTGCAGGAAATGCTGACGATAAAATCAGACGACGTGGCAGGCAGAGCAGCGACTTACGAATCAATACTAAAGGGCGAAGAAATCAGAAACCCGAGTATTCCCGCATCCTTCAATTTGCTGGTTGCGGAACTGAAATCACTGGGTTTGAACGTTGAAGTAAAAGAGAAACCAATAGAAGAAGAAAAATAACATGAGAGTAGCAGATTTAGAGGCAATCAGAATAAAAGTAGCCAGTCCCCAGGATATTTTGTCATGGAGTCACGGTGAAGTGACCAAGCCCGAAACCATAAACTACAGAACTCAGCGGCCTGAGAAAGACGGTTTGTTTTGCGAAAAGATCTTCGGCCCCACCAAGGATTACGAATGTTATTGCGGCAAGTATAAAAGAATCCGCTACAAAGGCATGATTTGCGACCGATGCGGAGTGGAGGTGACCAAGGCCCAGGTCAGAAGGGAAAGAATGGGACACATTGAACTAGCCAGTCCCTGTTCTCATATTTGGTTTTTAAGAGGAGTGCCCTCGAGAATGGGCATGGTTTTGGATATTCCCATGCAGCAAATGGAAAAAGTTATTTATTTTGCTTCCTACGTCGTTACCAGCGTTAACCAGGACGCCAAAAAGAAAATTCTGGATGAAATAGACAAGGAATTCAAGCAAAAAATCAAAAGCCAGAAAACCAAAGGTAAAAGCAAGGAAAAGGGCCCCAAGATAAAACTGGGAGATTTGAAGACGGCGAGAGACACTGCGGTGGAGGAAGTTTCAAGTTTGAAACCGATGAAAATCTTGTCAGAGGTAGATTACAATCGTTTTTCTTTGAAATACGGCGAGGTTTTCGAGGCGGGAACCGGAGCGGAAACCCTGAGGAAGATTTTTGAAAAAATAGATTTGAAGAAAAAGATAGAAGAACTGAAAAAAGAAGTTGAGACGGCACAGCCCTTATCCAGAAGAAAGATCCTAGCCAGATTAAAGCTTTACCAGGGCATGTTTAAGTCTGGCATCAGGCCGGAATGGATGTTTTTGAGCGTCTTGCCTGTCTTGCCTCCCGACCTGAGACCTATGGTCCAGCTGGACGGCGGACGATATGCTTCTTCTGATCTGAACGATCTCTATCGAAGGGTGATCAACAGAAACAACCGCTTAAAATACTTACTGGAAATCGGAGCTCCGGACGTCATCGTCAGGAACGAAAAAAGAATGCTTCAGGAAGCGGTCGATGCTTTGATTGATAACGGCATGAGAAAGGGGACGATGACGACCGCCACTACCGGCGGCAAGAGACTGTTGAAATCCCTGGCAGACATGCTTAAGGGAAAACAGGGAAGATTCCGCCAGAATCTCCTGGGAAAAAGAGTTGACTATTCGGGCAGATCGGTCATCGTCGTGGGACCTGAACTGAAAATCAATCAGGTGGGCATTCCCAAGAAGATGGCTTTGGAACTTTTCAAACCATTTGTCATCAAGAAACTTCTGGAAAAAGAATTGGCTTACAACGTTCGCGGCGCCTCAAGATTGATTGAGGAGGAGACGGACGAGGTTTGGGCTAATTTAGAAGAAGTGGTCAAAGACAAACTTGTTTTGTTGAACCGTGCGCCCACTCTTCACCGCTTGGGAATCCAGGCGTTCTATCCCATTTTGATCGAGGGCGAATCGCTCAGAATACATCCCATGGTCTGCAAAGCGTTCAATGCCGACTTTGACGGCGACCAGATGGCCGTCCACTTGCCGCTTTCCGATACTTCCCAGAAAGAAGCCAGGGAAATCATGCTTTCCACTTTCAATTTGCTGAAACCGGCTACCGGTGTCCCCATAGTCACCATTTACCTGGATATCAGCTTGGGCTGCTATTACCTGACCAAATTAAAGGAAGGCGCCAAAGGCGAGGGAAGAATCTTTGCCAATAAAGAGGAAGCCATACTGGCTTTGGAATCAGGCGACATCGACATAGAGGCGAAGATAAAAATAAGATTGGCTTCCAATCAGCCCTTGTTTGAAACCAGCCTCGGCAGAATTCTTTTTAACGAAGCCCTGCCCAAAGATTTTCCTTTTCAGAATTCATTGATAAAAGTCAAGGATCTGGAAAGAATAACCAGGGACATCATCAACAAAGACGGTCCGGAGATGGCCCAGGAGATTTTGGATAAAATAAAGGAATTGGGTTTTGAATATTCAACCTGGGCCGGCGTTTCCTGGGGAATGGACGATTTAACGGTTCCGCCGGAAAAACCAAAAATCATCGAGGAGGCGGAGAAAGAAGTTGAAAAGATCGAAGAGCATTTCAGAAAGGGACTTCTTTCCAGGGAAGAAAAAACCTTGAAAGTAATTGAGATTTGGAGCAGGGTTAAGGCGAAAATCGAGGAATTGGTGCCCAAAACCCTGTCCCCGGAAAATTCTGTTTTCCAGATCATTGATTCAGGATCAAGAGGTTCCTGGGGTCAGCCCGTGCAAATGACCGGGATGAAGGGGCTAGTGATTAATCCTGCAGGTCAAATCATCGAACTGCCCGTAAAAAGCTCTTTCAAGGAAGGTTTCGACGTTTTGGAATACTTTATTTCAACCCATGGCGCCAGAAAAGGAACGGCTGATACCGCTCTGAGAACCTCCACGGCCGGCTACCTGACCCGTCGGTTGGTTGACGTGGCCCATGAAACGATCATTACCGAGGAAGACTGCAAAGACAAGGAAGGAACAGTAGTTTTCAGGAAAGACGCCGATGATCTCGGTCAGAATTTCACCTATAAAATTTTGGGAAGAGTTTCCCTGGAAAGCATCAGGGGAATCTGCAAAGAAGGCGACATCCTCGACTGGCAGAAAGTTGAAAAGATAATCGCCAACAATGTTGAAAAAGTCAGAGTCAGATCTCCTTTAAGCTGCAAATCAGTTAGGTGCCTTTGCCAGAAATGCTACGGCTGGGACTTGGGAAACAACCAATTGATTAAAATCGGGGAAGCCATAGGAATTGTGGCTGCCCAGTCAATCGGAGAGCCGGGCACCCAGCTGACAATGAGAACCTTCCATACCGGGGGAGTGGCTGGCGGAGGCGATATTACCATGGGTTTGCCCAGGGTCCAGGAAATCTTCGAAGCGAGGGCTCCCGGAGGAAAAGCGGAAATGTCCCAGGTTGACGGAAAGGTTTTGGAAATAACTCCGGAAAAAATAGTCAGGATAAAAGCCAAACCGGAAAGCCAGAAATCGAAAACCAAGAAATCGGAAATCGTGGAATACAAGATTCCGGCAAAATCCGCTGTCTGGGTTCAGCCAGGCCAGGAAGTTAAAAGGGGCCAGCAGCTTTGCGAGGGAAGCTTGGAATTGAAGGAACTCTTCAAATTAGCGGGAGAAGAGGAGGCCAAACGCTATGTCATCAAGGAAATCCAAAAAATTTACGCTTCCCAGGGAGCTTTGATTCACGACAAACACATCGAGGTGATCTGCCGTCAGATGTTTTCAAGGGTGAGGGTCAAGGATCCCGGCGACTCGATCTTCTCCATCGGAGAAATCGTGGAAAAAACAAGATTTTTGGAAGAGAACATCAGAATTAAAAAAGAAAAGAAGAAACCGGCAAAAGGCGTCGCCATTCTCTTGGGTATTTCCCGGGTCGCTTTGACTACGGACAGCTTCCTTTCAGCAGCTTCCTTCCAGGAAACATCCAGGGTTTTGATCAAGGCGTCCTTGGAGGGAAAGGAAGACAAATTGAGGGGACTGAAAGAAAACGTGGTTATCGGCAAATTGATACCGGCAGGCACTGGTTATAGAGAGAGAAATAGTGCTAAAATGAGTAATACTAGGGATGAAAAAGAGAAACAAGAAAAATCAAAAAAAGATTAAGGAAGCTTCTGACCATCATAAGCCGAATATTTTCACTTTGCCCGAGGAGACGAAAAAATGGATTTTCGGCGTCGTAATCTTCATTTTAGCAATAATCATTGCCCTGAGTTTTTTCGACTTAGCCGGCGTCGCGGGTAAGGCAATAATGTTTGGCCTTACCTTTTTGGTTGGCAAAGCGATTTTCATCACCCCCCTGATTTTAATACTGGGAGGTTTGGTTTTTTTCAACACCCGTTATGAAAAATTTATAGGACCGGCAATTTTGGCCATCCTTATTCTGATCATCGGCATTTCCGGACTTTTGGAAAGCCTTGATCCCGGGGTCAAACAGGGAGGCTTTCTGGGTTATATTTTCAGCTGGCCGTTTCTGAAATTCTTCGGGGGTTTGGTAAGCAAGATTGTTTTCGGAGCGGTGGTTCTGGTGGGAACCTTGATTCTCTGGCACTTGGTCAGGGGACCCAAAGTGAAAGAACTTCCCAAAATGGAAAAATTGGAGATGGAAAAGGAACCGTCCCTGATCAAGAAGATTTTCCTGCCCACTTTCAAAGTAAAAGAAGTCGAACCTAAAATAAAAGAAGGTACAACGAAGCTGGAAGAACCGGTTCTGGAACTTAAGACCAAAGCGGTTCCTCGGGGAGCTTTGGTCATGAGCGGCGAGCAATATAAAACGCCTCCCTTGGAGCTCCTGGAGACTGACAAAGGCAGGCCGGCTGCCGGAGACACGATAACCAATTCGGCGATCATCAAAAAGACCCTGGAGAATTTCGGGGTTCCGGTGGAAATGTCCGAGATAAACATCGGTCCCACGGTCACTCAATACAGCTTGAAGCCGGCTGACGGCATCAAACTTTCTAAAATTACCGCTCTTTCCAACAATCTTTCTCTGGCTTTGGCCAGCCATCCCATAAGAATCGAGGCGCCCATCCCCGGGAAATCTTTGGTTGGCATAGAAGTCCCCAATAAAATAAGATGTCAGATCAGATTAAGGGATTTGATCAATAATCCTTTGTTTCAAAACTCACTTTCCAGTTTGACCATTGCTCTTGGGAAAGACGTTTCCGGCAATCCCTGCTACGCGGACCTGGCCAGAATGCCCCACCTTTTGGTGGCAGGTGCTAAGAT
>JAQUAA010000017.1 GCA_028687495.1 Minisyncoccota bacterium
CGTCGAAAGATTTGCAGGTAAAGATATTCAAACAAACCATTCTCCAGTGGGGTGAATAATGCGCCGTGATGCTGCTTGATTCTATTAATTGCACCAGCGAGGGTCCGGCGGTTTTAGAAAGCGCGTAGCCGAAATCAGGAATCACGGGCTCTCCATAAGGTTTCATTTTAATAACTTTACAGAGTTCTCTGGCAAATCGATAAAGTTTTTCTCTGGAAGTCAACGTCGAATAATCGCAATCGTATAAATCAACAATCAATTCCTGGCCGTATTCGGTTTTTTTAAGGGAGCTTTCGAGCTCCCTTGGTAAAATCATCGAGGCCTTATGCATTTTCGGCGTATACCACCCTGTTTTTATCTTTAATTTCCTATATCTCTTGTTGATCTCTTTTGAAGATTTCGAAAATGAACCTTTTTTCATTGCCGCGGCGACAAAAGTGAAATATCCTCCGACATAAGTCGGCAAGGCGGTGAGAAAAACTCTGACCTCCGGAAACAATTCTTCCATCTGGCGAAAGTTTGAAGGCATTTCCTCGGGCTGCAGAATGGAAGAACCCGTCTGTCTGATTATAATGCCATCTTTGGCAAGAATTTTCTTACAATTAAGATAAAAAATCGTTTTGAAAAGAGGAACGGCCGGTCCCACTGGATCAGGCGTATCAAGAAGTATTACATCGTAGCGTTTATTAGTTTTTTTAACGAATTTTGCCCCGTCTTCAACATAAATTTTTAATCTCTTGTCTTGCCACGCCCTGCCTGCCAAATCCGGTATGTATTTTTTAGTTAATTCAATTACGTCTTTATCAATATCAACTAAATCGATTGTTTTCACGGGATGTTTTACTATTTCTTTTAAAAGTCCGCCGTCTCCCCCGCCGATGACCAAAATATTTTTTGGATTTGGATGAGAAAAAATTGCACAGTGAGCCAAAGGTTCATGATAATATTTTTCATCAACCTCGGTTAATTGAACTATGTCATCCAAAACCAGCATCTTTCCAAAACGAGGAGTTTCCAAAATTAAAAGTTTTTGAAGAATTTTTCCTTTTCTGTATTTGGTATTTTTTTTCGCCAAGATCTTAGAAACTTTTATTGACTGTATGTAATCTGGATAAAGTTCTTCTTCAAACCAATATTCATTTTTAATTTTTTTAAGTGACATGGTTTTTTATTCTCCTTCTTCTATGATTCTTTCTCGTTTGCGAAACCTTGCTTGAGGAGAAAGACGAATTTCTTTTTTGACGGCTCTCGCCCCTCTCTTCCTCTTTGAAATTAATTTATTCTTATACTCTTTCATTTGTCTCTGGAGACCATCTTTCATTTCATTTATGGCTAGATACAAATCTTCAAGAAGGGATTTAGCCATTATGTTTTTTCCAGGGAGCTTCATGTGGCATTCTGCTTTGAAAACCTGTCCTTTTTTGTGATGAAAAGTGGTTTTTTCAATCTCCACCAGTGCCTCAATTTCAAAATCGTCTCCGGTCGTAAATTTATCGAGAGAATTTATTTTTTTATTAACGTAATCCTCGATAAATGGAGTTAGTTTAAAATTTTTTGTTTTTATATCTATCTTCATATAATAAAATTTTATTTATAAATAAAATTGAAAGTAAAGATGAGAATAAATTCTCATCGTCTATTTTAAAGTAACATTTTCTAGAAAAAAAACAACCCCGCTAGATAATTTAGATATCTAACGGGGCAGCGAGAAGTCTTTATCTCTTCTTCTTCTTTTTCTTTGCCATGTAAATAGTTTCAACTTTAAAGATTCCAACAAATAGTCGACCAACTATTTGTATCTGTTATTTCATTTTTTCATTTTGGGAAAGTTTGTCAAGTGTGCAAAACTAAAAATGGTTACAAAAATTGAATTTCTTCTTCCAAAACCACTCCAAATTTATTTTTTACTTCTTTTTTTATCAAATTTATCAGTTTTTTTATGTCTTTTTCGTTTGCTTTTCCCAAATTAACAATAAAATTAGCGTGTTTCTCTGAAATTTTTGCGTCGTTCACTTTTTTTCCTTTTAATCCGCATTTTTCAATCAGTTTTGCGGCGAAGTCTTTGGTGGGGTTTTTAAAAACAGAGCCGGCTGAAGGATAATTTAATGGCTGGGTCTCTATCTTATAATCAACATATTCTTTAATTCTTTTTTTAATTTCAAATTTCTCCCCTTTCTTCAATTTTAAAATCGAAGAAACGATGATTAGGTTCTTTCTTTTTTTAAAAATGCTTTCCCGATAGGAAAATTTACAATCTCTTGAATTATAAATCTTGAATTCTAGATCTTTTGTATCAAAAACTTCGACTTTTTCTACGACGTCTTTCATCGACTTTCTGAAAGCCCCGGCGTTTCCATAAACTGCCCCCCCTACGGTTCCTGGGATTCCCGCGGCCCACTCCATCCCCGATAATCCGACGTTCGTTGCGGCGCTTACTAACTGGCCTAATGGCACTCCTGCTTCCGCCACCATTTTATACTTTTCAATTTTCAATTTACAATTTTCGATTTTAATAACTAATCCGTCAAATCCTTTGTCGGAAACCAATAAATTACTCCCTCCACCTAAAACAAAAAACGGCAACTTTAATTTTTTTGCCATTGAAGCAGCATCCGTCAAATCTTTTTTTGTCTGAGTTATATAAAAATACTTCGCCTTTCCGCCAATCTTGAAGGTCGTATAATTCTTTAGCGAAACGTTTTTCCGAAACATAAAAAAGAAAGAGTTAAATGAGCCGGAAGAGTTAACTCCAAACTAAGTCTTTAGTGAGTGCTGCCTTCCGGCTCATTTCCATCATAACGAAAATTCAAAAAAACAACAACCCTCGCTCGAGGGAGGGTTGCTGTCGACTTAGATAGAGCTCCTTGCGGAACACTCACTGATTGAATATTAACAGATAAATTGTTTTTTGTCAAGTAATTTAATATCCCAACTCCTTCAAAAATTCGTCAATCTGGGGAGCTAATTCAGGTTTTAATTCTTTGACTTTTTCCGCCGCCTCTTTTGCCTTTTCTTTTTCACCAATGGCCGCATAATTATCGGCGAGATTGGCCCAAAACTGAGGATTATTGGAAAAAAGCTCTGTTCCCAGCTGATATAGGGAAAATACCATATTGTTATCGCCCACCCCTTTATAAATATCAATTACCTGGTTAAAATTGCTCTGATCGGTTTTCCAATCGAAACCCAATCTTTCCGCTTCCTTTAATTCAGCTAGCGCCAGGTCGTATTTTTCGGCTATTTTATAAGCTAAGGCTAAATACCAGTGAGATTGGGAAACTCTTGGCTCCAGTTCAACGGCTTTTTTCAACAATTCTATGGATTCTTCCTTTTTTCCTTCAAAAAGCTTTGTTTGCCCTAAAGTCCAGTAAACCTGTTGGTTGTTGGGGCTATATTTTTCCGCCTCGGTAAGAATTTCCTCTGCTAATTTAAGTTTTTCGGTGTCGCCGCTGAATTGGTAAAAGTTATTGTAAAACCTTCCCAAAAACAAACGCGAACGGAAATCCAGAGGAGCTGACGCAACCGTATTTTTCAATTCCTCTTCTGCAAATCTAAATCCCTCCGAAACAGTTTCCTTGTTCTGATTTGTGGTTTGGAACGATGCTTCGGTAACTTTATTTGAAATTTGTTCTGAAACTTCAAATTTTGTCATCGGAGCAGTTTTCATGGCTTGTCGAAAATAATTTAACGACTGTTCCAGGGGATAAGAAATGCCGTATAAAGTAAGACGCGAGGCGCGAGCCGGCTGAATATTGCCAAAGAATAAACCGAGAACAGCGACGATTATCAATAAAGCTCCAACAAAAGAAGGTAGGGGAATTGTTTTTGGATTAGCAGATTCTTCGGAAGAAGTTGAAGAAATCAAAAAATTAATGAATGCCAAAGCCAGGAAAAACATGATGTAGCTGGAAATCATGTCAAAAACCCAAATATTCTGGACAAAATAACTCAGCAAAACGGCAAACATTCCAAAAAGAAGCATGGTGTTCTTTTTTTCGCTTACTTTAGATAGGGTTTTCATTAACCCAAAAATCGCCACACCAAAAATTGATAAATAACTTAACAATCCGAATATCCCAGAACTTACTCCCATATCCAAAACAATGTTATGAACTCTGTCATACCAAACATCGTAGGTCAGGGGCAGTTGCGGCCTGTAGTATTTGGCGAAAGGAATATTAAAATTCTCTTGTCCCCATCCGAATAAAAACCTCTCCTGCCAACCTTGCCACCCCATACTCCAAACCAACAATCTTGATTGCACGCTACTTGACCGCCAGAGTTGCGCTATTTTTTCTTTTGTAAAATCGAGTTGTAAAAAACCAAAAAGTCCCAAAACCATCAAAACTATCAGAATTAAAGCTGAAATTCTAAGTGTTCTTTTCCCTGAAGAAAACAAATAATAAAATAAAAAACCAAATCCCATGATAAACAAACCTGCAACCAATCCACCGATGGCTCCCCGAGTGGGTTCGGTGTTAAAGAACATTGCGTAGAGAAAAATGAATAAAGCAGCTGCATAAAAAATACGCCAAAGCCCTGATTTAACAATAAGTAAGATCAAGGCAAAAAAGATGTTAAAAAGCAGGTAGGCCGAGAGAAAAGAAGTATTGCCTAATGTTCCACCACCACGCGTTGCTGCTTCGGTTGCAGTCAAAGCATAAAGACAGATAAAAACTGCGGCTAAAATTGAAACGGACAAAACCACCTCCCACTGTTTTCTCTCTTTGAAAACGCTGGTCAAAACAATATAAAAGGCATAAAGATGAAAAAAACTCAATAACCCCGTCATTCTTTCAAAAGTGCTCCAGAAACTTCTTTCAAAATTTACTCCCAAGACAGAAGTTAAAACGATTATTACCAAAAAGATGGTTACGGCTATGGTCAAAGGAGTGATTCTCGGCCGGTATTTCGGATTGGAAATCGCCAGTAAAATATAGGCGATAAAAATAATATCAACGAGAGTCCTGAAGAAAATCGTTTTTGAAACGACGAAAGGAAAAAAATAAGTCCGTATGAAAACCAACGGGGCGAACAAAGAAACGTAAATCCCCCATTCGATAATCAAAAGATACAGTTTTTCTAATTTTTCCCTATTGAACATTACGGTAATTAGGAATTAATTCTTTTAATGTTTTAATTATCATTTCTTTCTCTCCATTGTGGGCCAATTTTTCCAATTTGTCCAACCCCGCATTAAGTTTTTCCTGATTGATGTTGGATAACTTTGCCATAAAAATCTTTTGGTTCTGAGTAGTTATCGTCCCTTCTTCCGCCGTCAGAATTTCCTCAAAAATCTTTTCTCCCGGACGCGGCTGGGTAAAGACAATGGGAACGTCTTTATCCGGCTCTAAACCGGAAAGACGGATCAGTTCTCTGGCCAAATCCACTATTTTTATTGGGTTTCCCATATCCAAAACGAAAACTTCCCCTCCTTGGCCCATAGCACCAGCCTGCATAACCAATAAACAGGCTTCGGGAGTCGTCATAAAGAATCTCTTCATTTCAGGATGGGTGACTTCTATCGGTTCTCTTTTTTTGATTTTCTCTCTGAAAATGGGAATGACGCTTCCCCGGCTGTTTAAAACATTACCAAATCTTACTGAAATAAACTTAGTGTGATTTTTTTGATTCCATGCCTGGCAAATCATCTCGCCTAATCTCTTTGTTGCGCCCATGATAGAGCTTGGATTTACCGCTTTGTCAGTACTGATGAAAATAAATTTTTCGGTTCCGTTTTTCAGCGCTGCCTTAGTCAAAACTTCAGTCCCCAAAACATTGTTTTTTATGGCTTCATCCGGATGTTTTTCCATTAAGGGAACATGTTTGTAAGCTGCTGCGTGAAAAACAACCTGGGGATGGAATTCCTGGAAAATTCTGTTAATTTTTTCTTCATCCCTAATATCGGCCACCACAGAAACTTTATTCAATCTTGGAAATTTATCTTCTAATTCCTCGGAAATGTTAAAAATGCCCGTTTCATCCTGGTCCAACAATATTAAAATTGAAGGATCGAACTTTGTTATTTGTCTGCAAAGTTCTGAACCTATTGAACCTGCCGCTCCTGTAACCAAAACCGTTTTATTTCGAATGAAGTCTTCAATCGATTTTTGATCTAGAGAAACAGGTTCCCTACCCAATAAATCTTCCATTTCAACTTCCTTAAGAACGCCCAAGGTAACTCTACCAGCAAGCACTTCATCAATCGGTGGAATTATCTTAATTTTTCTTAACCCCGCATCCCTTCCTTTTTCCACTGCTTTTCTGATAATTTGAGAAGTGCCGGAAGGAATGGCAATGATCAAGCCTTCAACCTTATTTTCTTTGACTACTTTAGGAATATCATCAATTTTCCCCAAAACCTTTAAGCCGTGAATTATTATTCCCTGTTTTGCCGGATGATCATCGACAAAACCAATCGGTAAAAACTGGTTAGGCCTAGAACTTAAGATATTTCTTAAGATTTGTTCTCCAGCATCCCCCGCTCCAACAATCAATGTTTTTTCTGCCCCCCGTTTTTTAGTTGGAAATATCTGTAAATAGATTCTCTTGGCAAAACGTACGCCGCCAGTGAGAATGAAAACGAAAAAGTAAGTAATGAAAAGGGTTGAACGCGGAAAACCTGAAAAAATCGGATGGTCTTTTAAAACAAAAAATGAAGCGGTTAAAATTAAAAAACTTAATCCCGTGGCCTTCATTAAAGAAACTAGTTCTTCTGTGCTGACATAGATCCAGCTGAAATAATAAAGTTTGGAAAAATAAAAAATAGGAAGAGTGATTATTAGGGAAAGAGAGATTATTCCTTCAATGTTCAATAAATACCTGAATGGTATCTGACCCTCAAACCTGACGAGAAAAGACAAAAAAACCGAAAGAACGATCAAAATTGCATCGGCCACCAAAAAAGACAGCAATCTCAGAATTTGTCTTTTCTCGGTAAAGATATTTTTAAAACTTATTTTCATCTTTTATAGAACTCTTTTATGCAACCTATCACATATTCTATCTGTTCCTGGCTTAATTCGGGATACATGGGAAGAGAAATTACTTCCTTTGCCAATTGTTCAGAGTACGGAAGATGGAAGCTGGAAAGTCCCAAACCGGACTGCAAATGATTTGCCACTGGATCCTTGATCAGGGTTTCCACACCCTTTTCTCTAAGAAAATCATACAATTCATTTCTCTTTTCTGCATTCAAAACATAATTTTGAAAAGTATCAAAATGCTTTTGATCGGTACCGGGAGCCGGAGGAGTTTTAACTCCGCTAACGTCCGACAATTCCTTTTCATAAATGGAGGCTATTTCTCTTCTTCTTTTAATATACTGGGGCAGGTATTTGAATCTCAGGTTCAAAATAGCTGCCTGAATGTTATCCAGCCTTGAATTGAAACCGAAACAAACTATTTCAGTTTTCGTCTTCTGGCCGTGGTCTCTCAATAGCCTTACTTTTTCCACCAATTTTTCGTCGTCAGTCGTCATGACTCCGCCGTCCCCGAAGCAACCGAGAACTTTAAATGGATATAAGCTGAAAGAACCCACCAGACCGAAACTGCCCACCATTTTATTATCGTATTTCGCACCCAAGGCCTGGGCCGCGTCTTCAATCACGATTAAATTATGCTTTCGGGCGATTTCCATTATTTTATCCATCTCGCAAGAACGGCCGTTCAGATGAACGGGAATTATAGCTTTGGTTCTTTCGGTAATCGCCGCCTCCAATTTGTCGGCGTCCATAGTGAAATCTTCTTTTACGTCTATAAGCACGGGTTTTGCCCCTACCTGGACGATAACCGCGATTGAAGCAACGAAAGTATGAGAAACAGTAATGACTTCGTCACCCGGGCCTATGCCCAAAGCCTTCAAAGGAAGGAACATCGTGTCAGTACCAGAATTTAAACCTACGGCATATTTTGTGCCGACTAAAGAAGCTATATTCTTTTCGAATTCTTCAACGTCTTTCCTCAAAATCAAATCACCTCTCGATAAAACATCATCGATAGTCTTTAAAACCTCTTCCTTTATGATTTTGTATTGTTTGGGAACGTCTACGAACGGTACTTTATAAGCCATATGTTGAATTATAGATAATTTTTAAGAAAAATCCAAGAGTTGACAAAAACGACTATTTTTTATATGATATTTTAGATTAAAGGAGGTGAAAAGTGAATATTGAGAAAATCGAAAGCGTTTACAGTCAAGGCACGTCCAAACAGAAAGAGGACGGCTTCGTTGTTAATTATCCCTTCTTTGGGGTGGTTGACGGCTTCTCCGCGCCTTTCAGCTATAAGGCGCCGCCAATGCTTTTTTCCCGCAGAACCGGCGGAGAAATGGTGAGAAAGACGGTTCTTGAAACCTTCTATTCTGCCAGTTCTTCAACCCCACTCGAAGACCTGCTTTTGCGG
Source organism: Minisyncoccota bacterium (assembly GCA_028687495.1). Classification (GTDB taxonomy): domain Bacteria; phylum Patescibacteriota; class Minisyncoccia; order Minisyncoccales; family RBG-13-42-11; genus JAQUAA01. The sequence continues at coordinate 8,404 of JAQUAA010000017.1, forward strand.
GCCAATCAAAAAGTGGCCAAAATCCAGATGAGCCGGGGAATTCCCTTAGAAAGAACCGACTTGCTGGCTGCTGTTAGTTTCGTCTTCGCCAGATTGGATAAAGACGTAATCACTCTTATTCAGGGCGGCGATTGCTTGGCAGTATGGAGTTACGGGCCGGAAGAATTCGGCGTGACGAAAAACCAAGCATATCTGCACGTTTCCGGAAATCTGAAGATCATCGAAGGACTTCTTAGAAAGAACCATAACGATGTCGCGGAAATGTGGGTTGATTTCTGCCCCATTCTCTCCCAGAGACGGCTACAGGACACGAACAATCCCGAATCGAAAGCTGGCTATGCCGTATTGAACGGCCAGCCAGTTTTCAAGGAGCTGTGGCAGAAAATCGAAATCCCCACGCGCAACCTTAGGTATCTTCTGCTTTTCAGCGACGGTTTCATTCCCTACGGCTTGACCCAAGACGAAACAAAGCTGGCAAAGGACGTCATCAGCATCTACGAAGCCGCCGGCATACCGACTCTTCTAAGGAGGAAAAGGAGGACAGATAAAAAGAACGAAAAAAAATCATACATTGCCCGAGACGAAGCCACAGCTGTGGCGATAGAATTCTCAAAATAGCTTCCATTTTCTCGATACAAAATCCCTCACCAAATTTCCGGTGAGGGATTGCCTTTTTCTTACATATTTAGATCCTTATATAACAAGGTGAATTCATCCTGTATGTTTCTAAAATAACATTTTTAACTTCTTCTGGGGTCTTGGCGATAAAGGTCATAAAATTGGGCAAATGTTCCAAGATTTTTATCTCTTCATTTTCAGCAATGAGATTGTGAGAAAATCCAAGGAATTTGTATTTCTCGCTGCCCTTGACTCCGATAATTTTCACATTGGCGTGATGTAAGCAGACGGCATTGCGAAGCGCCTCATAGGGCCGGAAAGTGACAAAATTGATCATTGAGTATACGTAAGGCTTAAGTCCCGATAACGCCATGCCCGCGGCAATTGTCATCGTACTTTGTTCGGTTACGCCAAAATTAAAGAACCTGTCGGGAAATCTTTTTTGGAAATCGTCCATATAGTTAAAACCGACATCCGGAATAATCAAAACGATTTTATTGTCCTTTTCGGCCAACTCTATAAGAGTATCGATAAATTCCCTTCTTGTGTCTTTTACTTTTATTATCTCAGCCATTTGATTCTAATTCTTTTAACGCCTTTTGATATTCCTCATCTGACGGGGCTTTATAATGGTATATATTCTCCCCCTCCATAAAACTTACTCCCTTACCCTTTGTTGTTCTGGCGATGACAACTCTCGGTTTGCCTTCTTTTGATGCAGGCTCGGTCAACGATTTTTCTATTTCTTCAAAATTATGCCCGTCGACCTCTCGCACTTCCCAACCGAACGCCTGCCATTTATCTTTCAGGGGCTCAATGTTCAAAATGTCTTTAACCTTGCCCATTGCTTGCAAACCGTTGAAATCCACAATAACGATCAAATTATCCAATTTATTATGAGCCGCGATGAGAGCCGACTCCCAAGTGGTTCCGCAATCCATTTCGCCATCCGACATTAAAACAAACGCTTTTCCTTTTTCCTTTTTTATCTTTTTCGCCAAAGCGAAACCAACCCCAAAGGGCAGGCCAAAACCCATTGAACCGCCAGCCGCTTCTACTCCTCTTACATTGGGTTCCGCAAGTCCGATGTATTTACTGCCTTCCTTACAGTAGGTCTCCAAATCCTCCTTAGATATGATTCCTTTTCTTGCCAGAAAAGTATAGAGCGCTGCAGCAACCCAGCCCTTGGAAACAACTATCCTGTCCCTGTCTTCTTTTAAATCTTTGTCTATATTGGCAATACCGTAAATAACGGTCAGTATGTCTATACAAGAAAAATTTGAACCTATATGAGAGGTTTGCGCCTGATAAATCAGACGAAGAACGGTTTTCCTCGTCTCTAAAGCGATTTTTTTATAATTCTCAATATTGTTCATTAATGGAATACTTTCATTATCGTCTTAAAGATTATCTTTAAATCTAGCACAAAAGACCTGGTTTTTACATATTCCAATTGAAGTTTGATTTTGGTCGGTCTTATCTTTTCCATATAAGCTTTTTCTGGATCGGCGCTCCCCTTCAATATCTCTCCTTCGTGAAAATCCCACAAAGAAGCCAGGTCCGTCATGCCGGGCGTTGCCGAAAGAATAATACTCCTTTCTTCCGACGTCATCATATCAACATATATTTTCACTTCCGGCCTCGGTCCGACAAAACTCATCTCTCCCTTTAAAACATTTATCAATTGGGGAATCTCATCCAGTTGGAATTTTTTAAGAAAATTGCCTATTTTCAGCAATCTTGGATCGTCGCTGGCGGTTGACGGTCCGCCGAGATTCTCAGCGCCCACAACCATTGTCCTGAATTTAAAAATCCGGAAGGGCTTTCCGTTTCTTCCTATCCTTTCACCGCGATAGAAAACTGGCCCCGGGGAACTGATTTTTATTAAAACTGCAACAACTAAAAACAATGGTGAAGTTAAAATCAGACCGATAAAGGAAAAAATTATATCGAACAATCTCTTTAACATATGTTTATTTATTCGGCTGGGAAAACACGAAAACGACTTTAAATGCGTATTTTCTTAGAAACGGCAACCTCAATAATATTTTATCAATAAATTCCAATAACTTTAACAGTAACTTCCCGCCTGGTAGATTGAGAAAGGGAAATGCCAACCAAGAAATCAAATGGAAAAAATGAACTTCAATTTTATTAAAATAACTTTTAGCCCTTTCCAGATCTTCCATCCTGAGAATATGCTCAGCCGCCCAGCCCGTTCTTTTACCAATTAATTTATTTATTTTTCTTTTAAGATTTGTTAAAGGATTGTGGCCAAAAGTTTCGATTCCGATTAAAACGCCGTCTGGTTTCA
>JAQUAA010000018.1 GCA_028687495.1 Minisyncoccota bacterium
AGGGCTATTTTAATTTTGTTTTTCTTGGCGAAATCAACCACGTCTTCGGTGATATCGGCCATGTCTTCGGCAAAAGGAGCAAGATAGAACCATTTTGTCTTTTTAATTTTTCCCCATGGTATGTCTTTTTTGGATAAAAGATCCGATGCTCCCCGGTAAACCAGAATGGTTTTCTCGCCGTCAGGATAGCTTAAGATAACTGAAACGTTGGTCAGTTTCTTAGCTGTTTTTTTGATTAAACTCGTATCGATTTTCAAATTCTTCAGTTCTTTTATAGCCAAATCCCCGAAATAATCGTTGCCCACCATGCCGCAATAAGCGACTTTCAGGTCCTGGTTGACGAAAGTGGCTGCCGCGTTGGTCCCGCCGCCGCCAGAAGAAAAGGCAATGTCATCTACTTTCATTTTGGAAGTTGCCGGCAGACAAATACTTTTGCCAATGTGGAACTTTTTATCGGAAAAAGGCAGAAATTTCTTTGATTTTAGATAAATGTCCTGGGTTGCAGAACCGAAGGTAATTACGTCAAACATAGTATTTTTATTTTTTATTTTTTGAAATTTTCATTATTGTTTTGACGACCGTGTCGGGATTAAGGGAAATCGAATCTATCCCCTCTTTGATCAAAAACTCGGCGAATTCCAGGTAATCAGACGGCGCCTGGCCGCAGATGCCGATGTATTTTTTTCTTTTTTTGCAGATTTTAATCACTTCCTTCACCATCTCCTTTACCGCCTCGTTTCTCTCGTCGCCCGACTTTGAAACCAGCGCTGAATCACGATCCAGCCCCAGAACCAGCTGAGTCAGGTCATTGGAACCTATCGACATGCCGTCGAAAATATCCAGAAATTCTTCGGCCAGAATCACATTGGAAGGAATCTCGCACATGACAATCACTTTCAATCCGTCCTTTCCCTTACCCAAGCCGTTTTTCTTTATTATCTCCAGAACCTCCTTCCCCTCTTTGAGAGTCCGGCAAAACGGCACCATAACCCAAACGTTTTTAAGCCCAAAAACCTCTCTGGCTTTTTTTACCGCCTCGACCTCCATTAAAAAGGCGGGTTTGAATTTTTCGTCGTAATATCTTGAAGCGCCCCTCCAGCCCAACATCGGATTTGCTTCTTTGGGCTCGAAAAGTCCTCCGCCTACCAACTGGGCGTATTCGTTCGATTTGAAATCTGAAAATCTGACGATTACGGGTTTGGGATAGAAAGCTGAGGCGATCTGAGAAATCCCTTCGGCCAATTTATTGATGTAATATTGCCTTTTATTGTTAAAACCGGAGGTCAGTTTATCCACCGCTGATTTTATCTTCCTGTCTTTAATTTTAGCATAATGAATTAAAGCCAAGGGATGAATTCTGATTTTTTCGGCTAAAATAAATTCAATTCTGGCCAATCCCACTCCCTCTTGGGGCAAAAACGACGTCTTGAAAGCGATATCCGGCGCTCCGATGTTCACCATAATTTTGGTTTTCAACTTGGGGATATTTTTCAAGTCGTATCTCTTTGTTCCGAAAGTAATTTCGCCTGAAAACACCCGTCCTTGGCCGCTGCTGCAGTCAACCGTTACAACATCGCCGGTTTTTAATATTTTACTGGCGTTCTTGGCTCCGACAATCGCCGGAATACCCAACTCTCTGGAAACAATCGCGGCGTGACACGTCCTTCCTCCCTCCTCAGTCACTATAGCTGAGGCTAATCTCATTATGGGGACCCAATCGGGATCGGTCATCCTCGTCACCAAAACTTCCCCTTTCCGGAATTCCCCGATTTTTGAAACATTGGGAATTATCTTCACTCTTCCCTTGCCGATTTTATTTCCAATGGCAGTGCCGGTGAAAATCGGCTGTTTCTTCGTTTCAATTTCGTATTCTTCGTAAAAATGGCTTGTCCGGGGAGCGTGAACCGTTTCCGGCCTTGATTGAACGATAAAAAGTTCGCCTGTTCTGCCGTCTTTCGCCCATTCAATATCCTGGGCTTTGCCGTAATGTTCTTCTATTATTATTGCCCAGCGCGCTAGTTTCAAAATTTCTTCATCAGTAAGAGAAAATTTCGTTTCTTCTTGAGAGTTAACTTTAACTTCTCGCAAACCGCCACCTTTGTCAAAAACATATTTTCTATCTTTCCTGCCAAGGCTTTTGATGATTATCGGTTTGTAACCTTGTTTCAGCGTCGGCTTAAAAACATAGAACTGGTCTGGCGTAATTTTTCCCTTAACAATCATCTCTCCCACGCCCCAGATTGAATTAATCAAGACAACGTCCTTAAAACCGCTTTCCGTATCCAGGGTAAAGATTATACCGGAGGAGGCCAAATCAGACCTCACCATTTTCTGCACTCCCACAGAAAGGCCGAGTTTTAACTGAGAAAAACCTTTTTCCTCACGGTAAGCGATGGCTCTGTCGGTAAAGGTCGAGGCGATAGATTTTCTGACGGCTACCAGTAATTTTTCTTTTCCCGAAACGTTCAAATAAGTTTCGAACTGACCAGCAAAGGAAGCGCCGGCCGTATCTTCCGCCACGCCCGATGTTCTTACGGCTACGTCTGGATTCTTACCGTATTTCCTTCCCAAAATTTCGTAGGCTCCGATGATTTCTTTTTCCAAATCCAGGGGAATTTTCCCCTTAAGAATTAATTCTCTGGCTAATTTTCCGGTCGCCTGCAAACTCTTTATGCTTTTTGGATCGAACTTCCGGAAAATCCTCTCTAATTTTTTATCAAAACCGTTTTGCCTCAAATAATGCCAGTAGGCCTTGATTGTCAGGGCGAAACCGTCGGGAATGTTGATTCCCCTCCGGCTTAATTTGGAAAACATTTCGCCGAGCGAAGCGTTTTTCCCGCCGACCAGGGGCACGTCCCGATACTTGATATTTTTAAACCAGAGAATGTATTTTGAAGAATTAATACTCATTTTCGGATTATATTTTTAATCTTTTCGACGCTTTCGGGATTGGATAAAGTGGAAAGATCGCCCAATTCTTCGCCGGTAAAAAGCCTTTTCAGAATCCTTCTCATGATTTTTCCCGAACGGGTTTTGGGCAGATCCTCAACCAAATAGACCTCTTTTGGCAAGGCGATGGGGCCGATTTCTTTTTTTATCTGGTCAATTACTTCTTTTTTCACCTCTTCAGCCACTCCCTTTTTATCATTATAACTCACAAAAGCCACTGGCACCTCCCCTTTTATTTCGTCGGGAACGCCGATGACCGCGCATTCTGAGATTTCGTTATGACCGTTTATGGCTGCCTCCAACTCTCCCGTACTCACCCGGTGGCCGGCTACTTTTATCACGTCGTCGACCCGGCCGATGATACGAATTAAATCATTCCCGTCTTTCAGGGCACCGTCAGAAGTAAAATAAATTTCTTTGCCATACTGACTCCAATAAGTTTCCAGATATTTTTCGGGATTTTTGTAAATTCCCCTGAACATTCCCGGGGAAAAAGGCGGCAAGATAACCAAATTTCCCTGAACGTCTTTAGGACAGGGTTTTCCTTTTTCGTCCAAAATATCAACTTTGACTCCGGGAAACGGCAGTCCTGTAAAAGCGGGTTTGAAAGGACCGATTCCGGGGAGTGAAGTAATCAGGATTCCCCCTGTTTCCGTCTGCCACCAAGTGTCGACAATCGGACATTTTTCGCGGCCAACTTCCCTGAAATACCAAAGCCAAGCCGCCTCGTCTATCGGTTCCCCCACCGAACCTAAAAGACGCAGATTCTCAAATTTATATTTAGAAAGAATTTCTGCTCCGTATTTCTCAAACATCCTTATGGCTGTGGGCGCCGTATAAAAAATGCTTACTTTGTGTTTTTCGACAATCTGCGCCCATCTGTCAGGAGTCGGGAAATCGGGCGCGCCCTCGAATAAAAGACTGGTAATCCCGTTCAATAAAGGAGAATAGATTGCGTAAGTGTGACCGGTAATCCACCCCGGGTCGGAGGTGCACCAAAAAATATCATCCGAATGAAAATCAAATATCCATTTCCCGGTCCAGTAGGATTGCACGGTATAGCCGCCACAAACGTGCAGGCACCCCTTTGGTTTGCCGGTGCTGCCTGAAGTATAAAGGATAAAAAAGGCATCCTCTGCATCCATTACCTCTGCCTCGCAAAAATCTTTCTCATCCTTAATAAGATCTTCATACCAAGCGTCTTTCTTTTCGTCCCAGAAAACTTCATTCTTTGCCCTTCTGACCACGATTGTTTTCTTAACTTCCGTTTCCTTGATTCCTTCGTCGGCGTTTTGTTTCAGATTTATTACTTGCCCTCTTCGATAATACCCGTCGGCAGTGATCAGAACTTTGGCAGCGGTATCTTGCAATCTTACTTTTAGAGCCTGAGGTGAAAAGGCGGAAAAAACAACGGAATGTACCGCTCCAATCCTGGCGCAAGCCAGCATGGAAATTACGACTTCGGGAATTACCGGCAGATAAATCCCTACCCTGTCCCCCTTTTTAACGCCCAGTTTCTTTAAGGCATTGGCGAATTGGCAAACTTCTTTAAAAAGTTCCTGGTAAGTAAAAGTTCTCGATTTTTCTTCCGGGGGTTCTGCTTCCCAAATCAGAGCCGTTTTGTTTTTAAGAATCTTAAAATCTAAATTGTTTTTCTCAAAAATATCGGAGGTAATGTTTATTTTTCCATCCAAAAACCATTGGAAATAAGGCGGTTTGTGCAGAAATCCCTTTTTCCATGATTTAAACCAAAAAAGCTCTTTGGCCAAATCTTCCCAGAACTTAATCGGATCTTTCTTCGCCTTCTCGTAAATTGAATCGTCATTCAGCCAGGCCCCATCCTTGAATTCTTTGGTTGGAAAATAAGAATCGCCGATCTTTTGCATATTAATTAAGTATACCTTAATTAAAAAATCGGAGCAACGCTCCGATAATTTGTTATTAATTTGTCGCTGAAGTTTAGATTTTTCCGCCCATGTATTCGGCAAATTCAGCCAATCTGCAGGCATAAGCCCATTCATTGTCGTACCAGGCAACCACTTTCACCAGATTGTCACTGGCCATTGTCAGGCCGGCGTCAACCACTGCTGAAAAAGAATTTCCTTTGTAATCGGAAGAAACCAAAGGAGCGTCTTCCACCCCCAGAATTCCTTTCATTTTCTCTGTTTGGGAAGCTTTTTTAAGTGTATAATTCAAATCTTGAGCAGTCGTTGCTTTTTCCACCTCACAGATCAAGTCCAAAATGGAAACCGTGGGAGTGGGAACCCGCAAAGCAATGCCGTCCAGTTTCCCCTCCAGATCGGGAATGACTCGGCCGATGGCCGAAGCTGCTCCAGTGCTTGTCGGGATAATGTTCAAAGCAGCGGCTCTGGCTCTTCTCAAATCTTTATGAGGCAAATCCAGGATTCTCTGGTCATTGGTATAACTGTGGGACGTCGTCATAAAGCCGCGGATTATTTTAAAATTGTCGTTCAGAACCTTGGCTACTGGCGCCAGACAGTTGGTCGTGCAGGAAGCCATGGATACCACGTCATCTTTTTTGGCATCATATTTTTCCTCGTTCACTCCCAAAACAAAACACGGCACCTCCTTTGATTTCGAGGGTGCCGAAATTATCACTTTTTTTGCTCCGGCTGTTAAGTGTTGTTTCACGCCGTCAATCTCGGTAAAAACGCCGGAACATTCCAGAACCACGTCTATGCCCAATTCTTTCCAGGGCAATTTCGAAGGATCTGCTTCCTTGAAGATTTTAACTTTTTTTCCGTCGATTATCAATTCGTCTTTGCCGGCCTTCACCGATTTCTGATAAATTCCGTACAGAGAATCGTATTTTAAAAGATGAACCAGGGTTTCCGTGTCAGTCAAATCATTGATGGCGACAACCTCCAAACCGGGATGGCTGTCTAAAATACTCCGGAAGGTCGGCCGACCTATCCTGCCAAAACCATTGATAGCGATTTTTATTGCCATGTTTTGTCTCTTAAATTTTTAGAACTTTAGAAATTTTTTCCTTGTCAAAACCCACTATGATTTCGCCGTCAACCTCAACGACGGGCACTCCCATTTGACCGGATTTCTTAATCATTTCTTCGGCAGCCGCCTGATCTTTTGAAACGTCTATCTCCTCGAAAGAAATGTTTTTTTCCTTCAAAAACTCCTTTAAGGTAAAACAATAAGGACAGCTTGGAGTAGAGTAAATTTTAATAGTCATGGATTTTTACTGGCCGCAACCGCCGGCGCTGGAATTACTGGCCGTGCCGCCGCCAATGCCCGTTGCGGCGACGTCGCTGGAAAGAGTTTCCGAACATTCCGAGGGCTGGGAATTAAATGCCTGGCAAATAATCTCTTTGAATCTTTCGGGAGAGCGCGGACTTACGTTGACGATTTGACCGTTAATAACAATGGTAGGAGAACCCTGAACGCCGTATTGCGTATTCAAGTCTGAATTAACGTCAAACTTAGGGTAGTTTCCGTTCAGCCAGGTGGATTTGTCGTCATACTGGCTGTAAATATTATAGGTCTCATCAGTTTGAGAAACGCAGCTTCCGATTTTCCCTTGATTCACGCCAGCCTGAGATATGCAATTGGCGGAATCACCGCTCTGGACAAAACAGCTCAAGTAGGCCGGGTATTTATCCTTTTCTTCTTTCTGGATGCAGTACTGAGTCAAATTCTCGTCAATCTCTTTTTTCTCGTGCATTATGTAATCGACGAAATACACTCCCATCTCTGCCTTGTCCTTAAGAAGGTCGTATACCGGTAAAAACATTTTCTGGGCTTGCAGACCGTAGGGACAATAACTCATGACGAATAATTTAACGTCCGGGTTATCCGCTTTCGGTACGGTCACGGAAGTATCGCCGCTGTTGTCGCTTGGAGAAGTCGTTGCATTCGTTCCTTCTTCTAGTTTATAAGCACTGGGAAACAAAAACTTTCCGTCTTTGGTGACATAGGAATCATATTCTCCTTCGCCCACCTTAATGTGAATTTTATATATGCCGTCTTCCTCGACAACGCTTAGCAAAGAAGCGTCGAGGCCATTGGCTATGGTATCTTTATTCTCGTTAATGTAACTTACCGCCTTATCTGCGGCTTCCTGGGGAGTAAGTTGTCCTTTAAAGGAAATCTTTCCCTGGCTGACATAGATAAAAGCTCCAGCTACTAGAAGACCGGCAACGATGATTGAGATTGGAATTAAAAATTTAGTTTGCATATATTCTTAAATTATCACAGGAACTACTTTTTGTCTACTGTCTGCAAGTCCTTCAGCAGCTTTTCCAGATTTAGGCCATACATCTTGCAGATTTCCCCTATTTTCAGAGTTTCCATTTCCGTCTCGGCAAAAGGACAGCCCAAGCAGGGTAAATGGTATTTTGCCAAAACTTCCACCGCTTTGGGATTTTCCAAAAGCTCGGACAAGGTTGTATTTTTGGTAATCTTAGACATTGATTACATGGCTAGCCAGCCGCCGTCAACAACGACGATAGAACCCGTAATATACGAGGAAGCATCCGACGTTAAGAATAAAACAGTGCTGGCAATTTCTTCCGCTTTGCCCATTCTGTGAAGAGGAATCATGGCCAAGGTTTGTTCCAATATTTTCGGATCTGTTTTAGTGCTGGCCGCCATCGGCGTATCAATGGCGCCGGGAGCAATGGCATTCACCCTGATGTTATACGGCGCCAATTCAAGCGCCAAAGTTTTGGTCAGGGCCGCGATTCCTCCTTTCGAGGCGGAATAATGAGCGAGTCCGGCCATGCCCATGCCTATCTGTCCCATGACCACCGAAGCAATGTTAACAATCGCGCCTGATTTATGCTTTAGCATTTCCTTGGCCGCTGCTTTGGCGCAAAGAAAATAACCTTTCAGATTGACATCCAAAGTTTTCTTCCATTCCTCTTCGGTTAATTCTAAAAACGGTTTAAATTGGCAAATGCCTGCGTTGTTGACCAAAATATCCACTTTGCCGAATTTTTCAACGGTCTTTTTGACCATCTCTTCTGCCTCTTTTTCGTTGGTCACATCGCACTTCAAAGCCAAACCTTCTCCCCCATTTTTTTCAATCTCATCGACAACGAGCTGACATTCTTCCTGTGAGATATCGGCCACCACGACTTTGGCGCCGTTTTTAGCGAAAGCTAAAGCATCTGCTTTGCCCATGCCCCGACGGGCACCAGTAATAATGACTACTTTTCCTTTTAAATCTTCGTACATAAATTTTATTTATCTTATAAAAACGACCTTTTGTTTTTATTCTATTATCCTTACGCCTTCGCGTTCTTCTTCCGTCCCCTTAAACAATCTTGGCAGATAAATTCCAACTAAGAACAAGAGACTGGCCACAATCAACAAAGAGTCAACAAGAAAAGTTTCTTTTGGATTCGTGATGATATTATGAGCCGGACCGCTTGTCAGATATAGAACCATGCCGAGCCCCCAAATTAAACCTCGTAACTTGTAGAACCACTGTGCGTGAGAGCGGAAGAAAAGCCAGAGAAAAACTATGGCGGTAAAAAGCATGGTGGGCGTGGTAAATCCGATTATTGTTATGACCGCAGGAAAAGGCACCTTAAAAAGATACACTCCGTTATCCAACAGTTTATGTTCAACGCCGAAAGAACTCAAAAATATTACGGCTAATCCAATTATGGCATAAATCCAAATTATCTTCGTAACTATGTTCTCCAATTTGGGAAGAGCCATTCTTAAGGGAATCCTTATCAAATAGGCAATCGAGATAAACATGAATATATGAGCCACCGCCCATAAAAGAGAATTGGCCAGTGGATTTACGCCGAGGACCCCCGAAGCTAAAGAAAAAAAACCTTGTTGTATACTAAGAGCTAAAAGAAAGATGGAAAAATACTCTGTAAAATACGTCTTGTTTTTAAGCCAAACCCTGTAAGTAAGCAGGCCGGAAAAAAGGAAGAATATCGAGGTGGCTCCCGTACTGATAGTGGTGTAAGTAAGCATATCTCTTCTAAATGAAAGAATGTTTATAGACTAATTCTACTAAAGAAAGGAAATAATTACAACTTGGCCCTGTACCTCTTCATCAGCAGGGAATTGGAAACAACGCTGACCGAAGAAAAAGCCATGGCTACGGCGGCAATCGTCGGATTCAAAAGCAATCCAAAAAAGGGATAGAGGACACCGGCAGCAACCGGAATTCCAATTATATTGTAAAAGAAGGCCCAGAAAAGATTTTGCTTGATTTTTCCGAGCGTATATTTGCTTAAATCAATGGCGGTCACCACATCCCGCAAGTCGTCTTTTATCAAAACTATTTCGCCGGTTTCCATAGCCACGTCAGTCCCCGATCCCAAAGCAATTCCCAAATCCGCCTGAGCCAGAGCCGGTGCGTCGTTGATTCCGTCGCCGACCATGGCTACAACATTACCTTCTTTTTGCAATTTTTTTATTTCTGCCGCTTTTTCCTGCGGCAAGACCTCGGCCAAAACCTTGTCTACGCCGACCGCTTTGGCGATGGCTAAACCTACTCTTTCGTTGTCGCCAGTCAAAATCCCAACTTTTTTCCCCATTCCATGAAGCATATCTACAGCCTCTTTTGAGTATTCTTTCAAAACGTCAGCCACGGCAATGATTCCCATAATCTTGCCGTTCTTGGCCAAAATCATCGCAGTCTTCCCTTCGTTCTCCAAAACAATCATTTTTCCCTCAATCGATTCGGGATTTATTTGATTGTCAATCATCAACTTCCTCGTACCGAAAAGAATCGTTTCATTTTGAAAGGAAGCCTTAACCCCTTTGCCGGGTATGGCCTGGAAATCTTTCACTTCCTCCAACTCGATTTTCTCCTCTTTTGACTTGTTGACGATCTCCTGGGCCAAGGGATGTTCCGAATTCCTTTCCACCGACGATGCCAACTGTAAAATGTCTCTGGTTTTTAATTCTGAATCCTGAATCTCAATAACATCAGTAACGACCGGCTCCCCTTTAGTCAAAGTGCCAGTTTTATCAAAAATAATCATATTAACGTTTTTTGCCATCTCCAGGGCCTTGCTGCTTTTGATTAAGATGCCGTTTTGAGCGGCTAATCCCGTGCCCATCATCACAGCTGTCGGCGTTGCCAAACCCAAGGCACAGGGACAGGCAATAATTAAGACGGCGACGAAACTGGTCAGAGCAAAGGCGAACGACTGGCCCGCTGCCAGCCAAAGGAGGAAAGACAAGATTGCAATGCTTATCACCGTCGGAACGAAATAAAAAGAAACTTTATCAGCCAGAAGTTGAATTGGCGCCTTTGACCCCATCGCCTCCTCCACGATTTTTATTATCTGTGCCAGCATCGTGTTTTCTCCGACTGCCGTCGCTTTGAATTTTAAAACACCTGTTTTGTTAATCGTGGCTCCGATGAGTTTGTCTCCCTGTTTTTTTTCAACCGGGATGCTTTCCCCGGTAATCGCTTTTTCATCGACCCCGGAATAGCCGTCCAGAACAATTCCGTCGACCGGAATCTTTTCGCCCGGTTTCACTAGAATAACGTCGCCCACCCGGACCTGCAAAATCGGAATCTTCGTTTCTTTTCCGTCCCTTATGATCGTGGCTTCTTTAGATTGAAGACCGATGAGTTTTTTTTATCGCCTCGCCGGTTTTTCCCTTAGTCAAAGCCTCAAGATATTTGCCGAGAGAAATGAAAACCAAGATCAGGGCGGCGCTTTCGTAATAAAGATGATCTCCCCCGTAATTGGGATTCAA
>JAQUAA010000019.1 GCA_028687495.1 Minisyncoccota bacterium
TAAAGTTATTAAAATGAAACCTTATGGAGAGCCCGTGATTCCTGATTTCGGCTACGCGCTTTCTAAAACCGCCGGACCCTCGCTGGTGCAATTAATAGAATCAAGCAGCATCACGGCGCATTATTCGCCCCACTGGAGAATGGTTTGTTTGAATATTTTTACCTGCAAATCTTTTGACGCCGAAACCGCCCTGAAATACGTAAAAGAATTTTTCAAAGCGGAAAGAGCAACTGCTTTTCTTTTGAAAAGAGGTCTCCGTGTTTTCAGAAACGATTTGGAGATTGTTAACGTTTCTATTCCTACGCGATAAAAATCTCTTGCAAATTTTCTTTATTCTAATATAATGGATAAAGAATAAAATAAACATTAACCGCTTTTTGTTTCACTCTTTGTTTTTAGTCCGTCAAGTTTGGCGGACAAAATAGCCCTTAGGGGTAAGCGGTTAATTAAAAATCATGAGCAAAACAAAGAGATCCATTCAATGGGTCCAAGAAAAAAATCAACATCAATATTCAGGTATTCACTTACTCGCCGAATTTTGGTCAGGGAGAATAATTGATGACTCAAAAAAAATTGAGAAACTTTTAATTGAAGCGGTAAAAAGAGCGAACAATACTCCTTTGGAAGTAATGGTCCATAAATTCCAACCCCAGGGCGTGACTGGGATTGTTTTATTGGCCGAGTCGCACATTGCGATTCATACTTGGCCGGAATTTAATTACGTCGCTTTGGATATTTATACCTGCGGGAACAAGGCAAATCCGATGAAGGCCCTGAACTATTTGAAGAAACAATTTAATCCTAAACGATGCGAGATTAGAAAAATAAAAAGAGGAAAAATTTAAAGTGAAAAAGAGGTTTCTTTTCGGAAAAAATTGGTTTTTCGAGGATTTTTTACCCAGTGAAAGCCCCACTTTCACTTGGGGCGTAATTCCGGAAAAAACAATATATTCTGGCAAGAGTAAATACCAAAAGTTCGAAATTTTTGACACGAAAGAGTTCGGTAGAATATTCACTTTAGACGGTCTGACTCAACTTTCAACCAAACACGAATTCATCTATCACGAAATGCTGGTTCAGCCGGCAATGTTTTATTATTGGGTAAGAAATAAAAAATCTCCGGAAAAAGTTTTAATCATCGGCGGGGGAGACGGCGGAGTATTGAGGGAGGTATTAAAACATCCAATTAAAGAAGTTTTTCTGGTTGATATAGATAAAAAAGTGATAGATGTTTCTAAAAAATATTTGCCTTCCGTTTCAGCCGGTTCTTTTTCAGACAAGAGATTAAAAATCAGGAATGAGGACGCAATAAATTTCGTCAGAAGATATAAAAATTATTTCGATGTCATTATAGACGATTTGACCGATCCGACCGGTCCCTCTTTAGCTCTTTGGCAAACCGGATTTTATAAGGATATCCTTCATGCTCTTTCGAAAAAAGGAATAGCCACGTTTCAAACGGCTTATCTCAGAGAAAGATTCGCCAAAAGAACAAGGAAAAAATTAAAAAAAGTTTTTCCCTACTTTAAAGTTCACAAAGCCTTTGTCGGCTGTTTTCCTTTCGACGAGCACACTTTTTCCCTGGGATCAAATAATGTCGATTTTAATAAAACAACTGCCAAGGAAATAAAAGATAAATTCAAGAAACTGAGAATAAAAACAAGATATTATTCTCCGGAAATTCATTTTGCTTCCGCGGTATTTCCGAAAGAAATATAAAATATTGACATTTTAAGAAAAATACATTATAAATATAATAGCATCAGAACAACTTAATAATGGTTGTTTTTTTGTTGCAAAATAAGAAAGAAAGAAAGGAAGGTAAGGTATGCAGCAACTAAGAATCGGATCAACGGTGGACCTCGGAATCGGCAAGGCCAAGGTGTTAGGAGTTATTAAATTTCACACCTACACCGAATATCTCGTCAAAATGGATCTTCTAGGCCAAGGACTAAAGCATTTCTGGCTGGAAGAGGGACGGGAATGGCGTTTATGGAGAAAGATTAAACCGCCATTCAAATCAACCGCTCTTCTGCCAGTTCTCAAGGAATCCTGGGACAAGAGATATCTTTTGGGAGAGGGCCGGGCCGGTCTTAACTGGTTGATTATCCGGGAAATCGGTTTTGCTCAGGTTCTTGAAGCCGAGGGCGAGACCGAAGATACCGATGTTGGCGAGAAGGTGGTATATGTCGAGGGTTGTTTCCAGGAGAGACAAAACTGGGAATTTAATCTTTTCGTTGCTGAGATCTGGAACGGTAATGGTAATGGCGAACTGGAATGCTACGAGGGCAGAATGGTAAACATTTAATTAACTTCGGAGGGAAGAAAAGAGGGAGCAGCTTGCTGCTCCCTTTGAAATTTCAAAAAAAAGTTATAATATATAAAGGTATAATATGTCAATCTTGACTAAAGTTTTCGGCGATGCCAACGAAAATTATATAAAAAAACTCCAGCCGCAGATTCAAAAAATAAACTCACTCGAAAAAGAATTCGAGAGTTTTTCAGATGAAAAATTAAAAGAAAAAACCAAGGAATTCAAAGAGAGACTGAAAAAAGGAGAAACTTTAGATGTTATTTCAGCCGAGGCCTTTGCACTTGTGAGAGAAGCCTCGAAGAGAACCCTGAAACAAAGGCATTTTGACGTTCAGTTAATCGGCGGGATTGTCTTACACGAAGGGAAAATCGCTGAAATGAAAACCGGTGAAGGAAAAACTTTAGCTGCTACCTTGGCTTTGTATTTGAATGCTTTGGAGGAAAAAGGTGCCCACTTGGTTACAGTTAACGATTATTTGGCGAAAAGAGATGCTGTCTGGATGGGCCAGATATACCATCTGCTTGGTTTGTCGGTAGGATGTATAGTTCACGACACTTCCTATATATACGATCCTGCTTATGAGACCGAAGCCGAACGCGACAAAGAGAGGGATTTGGTTGGCGGTTTTAAGGTCATTGAGAGTTATCTGAGACCTTGTTCCAGGAATGAGGCGTATTTAACTGACATTACCTACGGCACCAATAATGAATTCGGTTTTGATTATCTGAAAGACAACATGGCTTATGATTTGTCCCAGCAAGCCCAAAGGGGATTCAATTTCGCCATAGTCGATGAAGTGGATTCCATTTTGATCGATGAAGCGAGGACGCCGCTCATTATCTCGGCCCCGGATACGGAAAGTTCCAAATTTTACCAGGAGTTTGCCAGAGTGATTCCGAAACTTGATCCTAAGTTGGATTACGAGATTGATGAAAAAATGAAGGCGGTTACCTTGACCGAAGGAGGAATTAATAAGGTTGAAAAGCTTTTGGGAATGGGAAATATTTATGAAGAAAGGGGAATGAAATACTTGCACTATTTGGAACAGTCCCTGAGGGCCGAGGTTCTCTTTAAAAGAGACAGGGATTACGTTGTCAAAGACGGCGAGGTCATAATCGTCGACGAATTCACGGGCAGGCTGATGCCAGGCCGCAGATGGTCGGGCGGGCTTCATCAGGCGGTGGAAGCGAAAGAAGGGGTTTTCGTCAAACCAGAATCAATCACCTTGGCTTCGATCACTTTCCAGAATTATTTCAGAATGTACAAAAAATTGGCTGGCATGACGGGCACGGCTTCGACGAGCGCGGAGGAATTCGACAAGGTCTATAAACTGGAAGTCGTCGTTATTCCGACCAATAAACCCACAATTCGTAAAGATTTGCCCGACGGCGTTTATAAAAGTGAAAATGGAAAATTTGAGGCGGTGGTCAGACAAATAAAAGAAAGACATCAATTGGGGCAACCGATTCTGGTGGGCACTACTTCCATCGAGAAGAACGAATATTTGGGCAAGTTGTTGGAGAGGGAAGGGATTGCGCATCAGATTTTAAACGCAAAATATCACGAGAAAGAAGGCCAGATTATCGCTCAGGCGGGAAAATTAAACCAGGTTACCATAGCCACCAATATGGCAGGGAGAGGCGTTGATATAATTTTGGGCGGCAATCCTCCGGATCAAGACGAGGCGCAAAAGATTAAGGAGCTTGGCGGACTTCACGTTATCGGAACCGAAAGACACGAGGCGAGAAGAATCGACAACCAGCTGCGGGGGAGGGCGGGAAGACAGGGAGACCCCGGTTCCTCTCAGTTTTTCGTTTCTCTGGAAGATGATTTGATGCGGATTTTCGGCTCAGACAGGATAAAATCGCTGATGGGAGTTTTAAAAATCCCCGAGGACCAGCCGATTGAAACAAAGATAATTTCCGGCGCCATAGAATCGGCCCAGGGGAAAATCGAAGGGTTCAATTTTGATTTGAGAAAACATATTTTGGAGTATGACGACGTCATGAACAAGCACCGGGAAGTGATTTATAAAAAAAGAAAAGAAATTCTGGAAAAGTCAAAAGACGAATTGAAGTCATATATATTGGAGATAGCAAAGAAGGCCGGCGTTCCGGAAGAGGCCTACCAGAAGAAAGAGGATGAATTGGGTTCTGAAAAAATGAGACAGGCGGAAAAAATCGTGGCTTTAAGGATTCTGGACATGCTTTGGCTGGAGCACTTGGAAAACATGGATTATTTAAGAGATTCGGTGAGATTGAGGGCTTACGGTCAGCGGGATCCCTTGGTTGAGTACAAAACCGAAGGGCACAAGATGTTTCAGAGATTGCTGAATCAAATAGAGCTCGGTATCGCCAATACGATTTTGAAAGTCAGCGTAGTGGAACAACCTCAACAGACACAATCGGTCGGAGTTCAAAAGAATAAAAAGAAACCAGGGAGGAACGATCCGTGTCCATGCGGTTCTGGTAAAAAATACAAGAAATGCTGTTATCCTAAATACGGATAAATAAACCATGTTATTTTTGCCGATAGCTTTTATAATATTTCTTCTTTTTGTTTTATTTTTACCAATTTTATTTATTCTGGGTTATTTTCACATCGTGACTCTCGGTTTTGAGAAACTGGGAATTTCTCCGGAAATAACTCTGTTTTTACTTCTGTTTATTTTAATCGGTTCGGCAGTTAACATCCCCATAGGCAGAAAGAAGCTCATCTACGTTGAAGAATCCCGTTTTTTCGGATTATGGCGCGTCCCCAAAATACAAGCTCAGGGAGTGGCCGTTAATTTGGGCGGAGCGGTAATTCCCATTTTATTGTCTTTTTACTTTTTATTTTTGAGCCTGGGAGCTGGTTTCGATGTTAAACCCATTTTAATTACCACCATTTTGATGATTATCATTTCAAAATTTCTGGCCAGAGTCGTCCCGGGAGTCGGGATTTCTTTACCTGCCTTGATTCCGCCTTTGTTTTCAGCCGTTTTAGCCATGATTTTGGCTCCTCAATTTCCGGCTGTTTGCGCTTTCATCTCCGGGACCCTGGGCGTTTTAATCGGCGCTGATTTGTTGAATTTAAGAAAAATCAGAAAATTCGGCGGATTTTTATCGATTGGCGGAGCAGGGGTGTTCGACGGCATATTTCTGGTGGGAATTATTTCTAGTTTATTAGCCGGTTTTTAACCCCTTTTATTTTTTAGAATTTTATATTAGAATAAAGCAATTGTATGCCAAAGAAAAAGATTTATCTGACAATTCTTTTTATTTTTGTCCTGGCTTTTTTTGCCGCCAATTTGAGCTATCCCAAATATTTGAATCAGGGGATAGACTATATAAATAATTTCAATCTTCCGGTTTTTAACCGCAAAATAAGCCTGCCTCATTTCCCGGATATTCCCTTCAAATTGGGACTGGATTTGCAGGGCGGCACGCATTTGATTTACGAGGCGGATTTATCGAATATTGCAAAAGAAGATTATAATTCTTCAATGCAGGGCTTGAGAGACGTGATCGAAAGGAGGGTTAATCTTTTCGGGGTAAGAGAGCCGCTCGTCCAAACCCAGGAAGCCCAGGGCCATTACAGATTGGTGGTGGAGCTGGCTGGAGTGACGGATCCGGCTGAAGCCATCAAAATGATAGGCGAGACGCCGTATTTGGAATTCAAAGAACAAAAAGAAAACTATCAGCAGATCATAGAGAGTAACCAAAAAGTGGCTGAGACGAAAGAAGGTGAGATAGAGGATCCTTTTCAGCCCACTCCTTTAACCGGAAAATATCTGAAAAAAGCAGAATTGGGTTTCGACCAGACCACTTATAAACCCCTGGTTTTACTTGAGTTTAACGACGAAGGAGCAAAACTTTTTGAAGAAATAACCGATAGAAACGTAGGCAAAATTTTGGCAATATATGTGGACGGAGTTCCGATTTCCGCTCCCAGAGTCAATGAAAAGATTTCCGGCGGCAAGGCCCAAATTACGGGCACCTTCTCAGTGGAAGAAGGAAGAGCCCTGGCCAGGAACCTGAATGCCGGCGCCCTGCCAGTTCCCATTACCTTGATTTCTCAGCAGTCGGTAGGGCCTACTTTGGGAGCCATTTCCCTAAAAGACTCATTAAAGGCAGGTACGCTTGGATTTTTGGCCGTGATCATATTTATGATTCTTTTTTACAGGGTACCCGGAATTCTAGCCAGCATTTCCTTGATCATTTATATTGCTTTGGTTCTGTCTCTTTTCAAAATAATACCGGTAACCTTAACCTTGGCTGGCATCGGCGGTTTTATCCTGTCAATCGGCATGGCGGTTGACGCTAACGTTCTCATTTTTTCAAGAATGAGGGAAGAATTAAGGCAGGGCAAGAATTTGTGGCAATCGATAGAAGACGGTTTCAACAGGGCCTGGCCCTCAATCAGAGACGGCAATCTTACCACTTTGATTGTAGCCGCGATTTTATTCGGGTTTGGAACGAGTTTTATCAAAGGATTCGCCTTGACCCTAACCTTGGGTATTCTGGTCAGTATGTTTTCAGCAATTGTCATAACCAAGAATTTCCTCAAGTTTTTCATCGAAACGAAAATCGAGAAATTCAAATGGTTATGGTAAAGACATGTCTATTAAATTCATAAAATACTACAAAATTTATTTCATTTTTTCGGGAATCCTGATTTTGGCCAGTTTGGTTTCGCTTTTTGTCTTGGGCCTTAAGCCGGGAATTGATTTTACCGGAGGCAGCATTTTAGAAGTGGAATACAAAACAGACAGACCCGATAACTCCCAAATAAGGCAGCAACTGGCCGACTTGAATCTGGGAGAAATTTACCTGCAACCAACGGGAGAAAAAGGATTGATCATAAGGATGAAGGACATCAGCGAAGAAACCCACCAGGAAATATTGCAAAAATTGGGGGGCAGCGACAATTTGGAGGAAAAACGTTTTGAGTCAATCGGGCCGGCAATCGGCAAAGAATTAAAAGAAAAAACCAACATTGTCGTTCTTCTGTCGTTATTCGCCATTGTTCTGTATATCGCTTTCGCTTTCAGGCGAGTTTCTTTTCCGGCTAAATCCTGGCAGTACGGCATCGCTTCCTTAATCGTTCTTTCCCACGACATTCTGATTACCCTTGGCGTTTTATCGGTATTAGGTAAGATTTACGGCATTCAGATAACCATTCCCGTTATTACCGCTCTTTTGACAGTCGTAGGTTATGCCATTAATAACGTAGTAGTGGTTTATGACAGATTAAGAGAAAATCTCCTGAGAACTCGCTCAAAGCAGGAAGATTTTCCGCAGCTTGCCGATAATTCAATAAACCAAACCCTAAGCCGGCAGATAAACACTTCCCTAACCACCTTGATTCCCCTTATATTCATCTTTTTTATAGGAGGGGAGACGCTTAAATATTTCGCCCTGACCCTGATTTTGGGGATTGTCGCTGGAACCTATTCCTCAATCTTTCTGGCTTGTCCCATTCTGGTTGCCTGGTTGAAGAGAAAGAAGGTTATTTGACAAACCCATAAGAAAATGTTAAAAGATAAGAATGATGGAGATTAATTTTCAGCAAATTTGTTCCAATATTTTAAGAAACTTACCTCAAAGGCAAAAGGAGGTGATTTTGCGCCGGTTCGGTTTTGTGGCTGCGGGCTCTGAAGAAAGGGAAACATTGGAAGCCATCGGCAAGGATTTTGGCATTACCAGGGAAAGGGTGCGTCAGATTGAGAAAGACGCTTTTTTAAGGTTAAAACCGGAGACCAAAAAATATCAAAAAGTTTTTAATTACCTCAGGGATTATCTTAAAAAAAGAGGAGGTTTGATAAAAGAAGAGATAATTTTACAGGACCTCGGCGGAGAAAAATTCCAAAACCAGGTTTATTTCCTGTTGAATTTGGAAGGGAGCATTACGAGATTGGGAGAAACGGATGATTTCCACGCCTTATGGACGAATGACCAGAAAACGTGGTCATTTGCCCAGAAGACAATTAATTCAATCAATGAAAAACTTAAAAAAACAGGTAAGCCCCTCAAATTAAAAGAATTGGTCAATTCTAATCCGATAAATTCAAAAGTACTCGTTTCGTATCTGGAAGTTTCCAAAAAAATCCAAGGAAATCGAGAAGGACTTTGGGGACTGAAAGATTGGCCGGAAATAAACCCCAAAAGGATAAAAGACAAGGCCTATTTGGTTTTCAAAAAAGAGCAGAAACCGCTTCATTTCAATCAAGTGGCTGGGTTGATCGATTCCGCCTTGCCCCAAACCGTTCATAACGAATTGATCAAGGATTCCAGATTCGTTTTGGTGGGCAGGGGCATTTACGCTTTGAAAGAATGGGGATACGAGGAAGGTATGGTCAAAGACGTAATTGCCAAGATTCTGAAATCGGCTGGTAAGCCCCTGAAAAAAGAAGAAATTTTGGCAAAGACGCTGGAACAAAGACTAGTTAAAGAAAACACCGTGTTTTTAAATCTAAGCAATAAAAAATATTTTCTGAGAAACTCCGAAGGTTTCTACACAACTAGGGAAGCTTAGATATTATGTCAATAGACTCAGTTTCTATCTATTTTTTTCTGACCGCCGCCTTAAAAATTGTTCAAAACTGGTGGTGGATTCCATTGCCTTTTATTTTATGGAAACCATTTTTGTTTCTTTATCTTTGGTGGAGGGTGGATAATTTCATCGGCCATCAGCAGGCAGTTTTGCTTGAAGTCAGACTTCCCAAAGAATTAACCAAACCCATCAGGGCAATGGAAGTGGTTTTATCCAGCATCCACGCTGCCGTTTATCAGCCGCCGGATTTATGGGAAAAATGGGTAGACGGCCAGGTTCAAATGTCAGTCGCCCTGGAAATGGCTTCGATTAACGGAGAGCCTCATTTTTACGTCAGAATGGCTAAACAATACCGCGATGCGGTGGAATCAAGTTTATATTCTCAGTATCCGGAAGTCGAAATCAAAGAAGTTGACGACTACACGAAATACGTTCCCCAAAGCATCCCAAATAAAGATTGGGATCTTTTTGGTTCCGATTACAGAATGATAAAAGACGATCATTATCCGCTTAAGACCTATCTTCAGTTCGAAACGGAGAGAGAAGCGACTGAAGAACAAAAGATTGATCCCATTGCCGCTCTCTTGGAGGGAATGGCCAAAATCAAACAAGGAGAACAGCTTTGGTTTCAGTTTTTAATTGAACCCATCGGCGATGCCGATGAATTGAAGTTCTTGGGACAAGTTACCACTAAGGGATCCTACAGTGTATGGAAGAAGGCGGGCGAAGCTTTAAGGGATAAATTGGCGAGGCGCCCGGTGACGGTCAAGGAAGAAAAACCCATAATCCAGGAAGCGGCTGAAATTTTAATTACGGGAAAAGTGCCGGAAGAGAAGGAAGAGGTAAGGGAAATCATTCCTCCTGAAATGAAACTGACGCCTGGTGAAAGAGAGATATTGGCCGCTATCGAGCAAAAAATGTCCAAACCCATTTTCAGAACTACGGCCAGATTTATTTACTTAGGTAGGAGGGACGTCTGGTTCAAGCCTAATTTCCGGCTGGCCTTCTCCTTTTATAACGAATACGCCACTAATAACCTTAACGCCATTTTCCCCAACGGTAAAACTTTGACCAAAATTAAAAAAGCTTTGATTTTCCAGCCGCTTAACATGAATTTTATCCGCAGCCGAAGGCATTATTTAAGATGCCGCAAATTGCTCAGAAATTACATCAGAAGATTCACTCCTTATTTCCCGAAACCCGGGGGAACATTCATGCTGACTACCGAGGAATTAGCTTCTATGTTCCATTTCCCGGGCGAGGCTGCTGCTCCTGCTCCGGGAATTACCAGGGTTGAGGCAAAAAGAGGAGGCGCGCCGCCCGAGCTCCCGGTAGAATAAAAATATTATGGCAGAAGAAATCAATTTTTTCGCCGAAACAACCTTTAGAAATCAAAGGAAAAAATTTGGCATTAAAATCGATGACAGGCGTCGGCATCTTTACGTTATCGGTAAAACCGGCATGGGTAAAACCGTGATGTTAAAGAATATGGCCATTCAGGATATCCAGGAAGGCCATGGCATTGGTTTTGTTGATCCTCACGGCGAGGCGGCCGAAGAATTGCTTGATTTTATTCCTGCCAGCAGAGTTAACGATGTGGTTTATTTCAACCCGGCTGATATAGATTATCCGCTGGCTTTCAATATCATGGAGAAAGTTGA
>JAQUAA010000020.1 GCA_028687495.1 Minisyncoccota bacterium
ATTTTGAGATAAATGCCATCGGCACCTTTAACGTCCTAGAAGCGATGAGAAACACCAAAAGCAAGGCGGCAGCTCTCTACTCTTCCACCAATAAAGTCATGGGGGAACTGCTCTATATCCCTGTTATTGAAAAAAAGAAAAGATACATTTATCGGAATATAAAAGGAGTCAATGAAAAATTTCCCCTCGACTTTCACGGTCCCTACGGCTGCTCGAAAGGCGCCGGCGACCAGTATTTCATAGATTATTCGAGAATTTTCGGCTTAAACACCGTTGTTTTCCGCCAGTCGGGAATCTACGGTCCCCATCAGTTCGGCATAGAAGAACAGGGCTGGCTGGCTTGGTTCTGCAACGCTTTGCTTTTCAACAAACCAGTCACGATCTTCGGCAACGGAAAACAGGTCAGGGACGTTTTGTACGTCGATGATCTGATCAGGGCTTACGATTCCGCCCTGAAAAACATCAAAAAAACTAAGGGCAAGGCCTATAATGTCGGCGGCGGCAGCGCTTTTTCCCTCTCCATCTGGGAATTATTCGATATTTTGGAGAAATTGGGCGGTAAAAAATTCAATTACAAATTCGGGCCCTGGCGGCCAGGCGACCAAAAAGTTTACATTTCGGACATTGCCAAAGCTAAAAAAGATTTCAATTGGCAGCCCCGCGTTTCTCCGAAACAGGGAGTAAAAAATCTCTATAATTGGATTTGTCAAAACAAAGATCTCATCGAAAAAGCCGGTGTCTTCAAAAAGTAATGAAAATTAAACTCGAGGAGGACTTCAAGAGGCCGTGGGGCGGGTTTATTAAGTTTATCGATAACCAGCCCTGCACGGTAAAAATTCTTTTTATTGAAAAAGGCGGAAAGCTATCTCTGCAATTCCATAAATTGAGGGAAGAGTTTTGGTATGTTATCAGCGGAAAAATAAAAGTTAGTCTCGGTAAAAGCCTAAAATCGTTAAAGAAGATAAATCTAAAAGAAGGAGAAAACATCAAAATTCAAAAGAAATTCCTGCATCGCATAGAAGGAATAAAAAACTCAAAGGTGCTGGAAATCTCCACCGGCAAATTCATCGAGAACGATGAAATAAGGATTGAAGACAAATACGGCAGAAAAAGCCCGAAATAAGCGGACGTGGCGGAACTGGAATACGCGTACGGTTCAGGACCGTATGCCTAACGGCTTGTGGGTTCGACTCCCACCGTCCGCACCTATGAAAACACAACAAAATTTAAGGGTTATCCCCCTCGGCGGATTAGGCGAGGTGGGCCGCAATATGATGCTCTTGGAATATCAAGGGAAGATTTTGATCATCGACATGGGCCTCAGGATGCCGGGAGAAGACATGCCGGGCATCGACTACATCATTCCCAACATTTCCTGTCTCAAAGAAAAAAGGAAAAACGTCTTGGGAGTGGTATTCACTCACGGCCACTACGATCATATCGGAGCCGTGCCTTATTTATTGGAGAAAATCTGGCATCCCAATCTCGAACTGCACGCCTCTCCCCTGACCCGGGGAATAATCCTGAGAAGACAGGAAGATTTCGCCAATCAGCCGCCTTTGCACATAAACGAGGTGAGAAACGGTTCCAAAATCAAAATGGGGCCTTATAAAATTGAATTTTTCCGCCAGAACCACAACATTCCCGATAATCTAGGGCTGTTCATTGAAACGCCTTTGGGCAACATCCTTCATACCTCTGACTTCAAGTTTGACCCCACGCCGATAAACGATTTGCCGACCGACTTCGCGAAATTAAGAAGATTCGCCAAAAGAGGAATCATGCTTTTGCTTTCCGATTCCACGGGCGCCGAAGAAGAAAACCATTCTCTTTCTGAAAAAACGATTGAAAAGAACCTGGATGAAATTTTTCACAAGGCACAAGGCAGGATCATTGCCGCCACTTTCGCCTCCTTGATCAATAGAATCCAGCAGATAATCACCATCTCCGAAAAATACGGCAGAAAAGTGGTGGTCGAAGGTTATTCGATGAAGACCAACGTCGAAATCTCCAAGGTTTTAGGCTACATCAAGACGAAAAAGGGAACGCTTATCAACGGCAAGGAAGCAGCGAATTACCCCGATTCGAAAATCAGCATTCTCTGCACCGGCGCCCAGGGCGAGGGTTCGGCCGTTTTAATGAGAATCGCCCAGAAAGATCATCCTTATTTGAGATTAAAAAAGGGAGATACGGTCATTCTTTCTTCCTCGGTCATCCCGGGAAACGAAAGAGCAGTCCAGAATTTAAAAGACGACATCCTGCGCCAGGGCTGCCATGTTTTCCATTATAAAATGATGGATATCCATGCCGGAGGCCATGCCCAGCAGGAAGAACTGAAGGAAATGCTCAAAATCATGGAACCCAAGTTCTTCATGCCCATCCACGGCCAGTATTCAATGCTGGTCAGCCATGCGGAAATAGCCGAAGATCTCGGCATGCAGGAAAAGGACATAGTTGTAGCTGAAAACGGCCAAATCATCAATTTGACTTCGAAGAAGATTGAGGTTGAAAAAACGGCAGTGCCTTCAAACTACGTCATGGTTGACGGCCTGGGAATCGGCGACGTGGGAGAAGTCGTCTTGAGAGACAGGCAAATGTTGTCGCGAGACGGCATGTTCGTCATCGTCGTCGTGGTGGATAAACAAACTGGCAAAGTTAAGGGTTCTCCTGATATAATATCAAGAGGATTCGTTTATCTCAGGGAATCAAAGGATCTCCTGAGGGACACCCGCAGAAAAGTAGTTGAAATCATCCATCACGCCACGGGTTCTGGCGGAGCGGTAAATTGGAGCTATATCAAGGATGAAATCAGGAATAAAATAGGTCAGTTCTTTTATACGAGAACGCAAAGAAGGCCGATGATATTACCAGTGGTTATCGAAGTTTAATATGAGAGTATTTTCCGGAATACAACCTACGGGAAAATTGCATATCGGAAATTATTTGGGAGCGATAAAACAGTGGATTGAGCTTCAGGAGAAAAATGAATGCGTTTTCTGCATTGTTGATTTGCACGCCTTAACCGTGCCTTACGACCCGAAAACTCTTCAGGAATTAATCTTGGAAAAGGTGATCGTTTATCTCGCCTCAGGCATCAACCCGGAAAAATCCATAATTTTCGTTCAATCCTCGGTCAAAGAACATTCGGAATTGGCCTGGCTGTTGAATACCATAACTCCCTTGGGCGACTTAGCCAGAATGACTCAATATAAGGAAAAGTCGAAGAAATTCGAAAAAAATCTCAATGCCGGCCTCTTAAACTACCCCATCTTAATGGCGGCTGACATTCTTTTGTATCAGACCGACCTGGTTCCCGTCGGGGAAGATCAGAAACAACACGTGGAACTGGCCAGAACCATTGCCCGCAAATTCAACCAAAAATTCGGCGAGGTTTTCAAGATTCCCGAGGTAAGATTGCCCAAAGCCGGAGCCAGGATAATGAGCCTGCAGAATCCAGCCAAAAAAATGTCAAAGACCGACGGCCCGGAAAGCTATATCGGCCTTTTTGACGAACCGGAAGAAATAAGAACGAAAATCATGAGGGCAGTTACAGATACCGGGAAAATCGTAAAATACAACGAGAAATTGAAACCGGGCATTGCCAATCTCATAACCATCTATTCCCTGTTTTCCGGCAAATCAATAAAAGAAATTGAAAGGAAATTCAAAGGAAAAGGCTATGCTGAATTCAAAAAATCATTGGCAGAGCTTCTGGTTGATTCTTTGGAATCTTTCCGCCGGAAAAAGAAAGAACTTCTCACCAGAGAAGTTTACGTCAAAGAAATCTTAAGCCAGGGAACGAAAAGAGCTCAGGTTATCGCCCAATCAACCATGCAGGAAGTTAGAAAGAAGATGGGTCTTTTGCCTCATTAATTCCTTCGTTTTTGCTTCAACCACCAAACGGACCAATGACTCAGTGTGCGAAGGACGAACGTTAAACCACCAGTCGGGAAAATCTACTCTCAAACCGTCCATCTTCAAAATCTTCCCCCCTTTAAATTTATTCTCTAAGGTCTTTATGACCTTTTTTTTATTTTTAACCTTAAAATTTAATTCCCCTGAGTTATAATATTTTTGAAACGGTTTAATTAATTCGGAAAACATTTTTTTTGTTTTTGAAAGTTCTTCTAAGATTTTGAATAAAACGAAAAAGGGAGATTCTACAAAATAATGCTCACGGTAATAAAAATGAGCTGAAGTCTCGCCTCCGAATAAAATGTTTTCTTTTCTCATTTTTCTTTTTATATTCGAATGACCGACTTTCCAGATTATGGCCTTTCCCCCAGCTCCTCTTATTGTTTCAGGAACTATTTTGCTTTGATTTATAGTATAAAGAATTTTTTCGTTGGGATGTTCTTTTAACAGAATCGAGGATATCAAAGCGCTGATAATCGACGGCTGAACAAGACTGCCTTTTTCATTTAGGAAAACGATTCTATCTCCGTCGCCGTCAAACGCTACTCCCAAATCGGCTTTTCTCTTTAAAACTTCCTCTTTAAGTTTTTTTAGATTCTTCTCCTTAGTACAGTCCAATGACCGATTAGGAAAGTTACTATTTAATTTCGGAAAAAGATGGAAAATTCTAATCTTCTTTTTTTTGAAAATCTCGGGGATAATAATGCCGGTCGGCGCATTACCAGTATCAATTATAACTTTAAGTGGTGAAATTTTTTTAGAATTAAATTCTTTTATAATAAATTTCAGATATTCATTCAAAATGCTTTTTCTGATTAATTTACCTCTTCTTAAACATTTTAATTTTGTTTTTTTGGCACTGATTACCATTTTTTTAATTTCCGATAACCCAGTTTGGGAATCAATTGGAAAGGGCACTTCCCGACTCAATTTGAAACCATTATATACTTTCGGAAGATGAGAAGCAGTAATCATTAAACCAGCATCATCAAATCTATAATGTTGAGAGGCAAAATAAAACATGGGAGCCGTACAAATTCCTAAAGAGACGACGTTGACCCCCGAATTCATAATTCCCTCTGTTATTCCCTTGAATAAAACAGGGGAAGAAAGTCGATTATCCTGCCCGACTAAAATATCCAGTTTTTTAATCGCTCTTCTTTTTCTTCTGATGAATTCGGCGAAAGACAAACCTATTTTATAGGCAATTTCTTCATTGATCTCTCCTGGATATCGACCTCGAATATCGTAAGCTCTAAAAATGTCTAGGTTGATTCTCATATTAATTTAGTATATCATAAATTTATTATGCTAAATAAAGAAATACCCCAACAAGAACTAAATAAGTTAAAAATGGTGGTCCTAGACTCAGATGGAGTTTCTCTCCCAAGAGGAACCGATATTCTTGAGAAAGAAGGTTCTGATTTTTATCAGGCCGTAATTAAAACCAATAAAATAACGGATCGACTTGCCGAAAAACTCAATCGGCTTAAAAAACGAATGAAAGTTTGTGTATCTTCGGGCCGTGGCTTAATTTACCTTCAAAGTATGTACGGCAAAATCCTCGGAGAAGGCACCATTCTGCAGGCAGAAAACGGCAATCTATCCTTGATTGAAGGTAGAATAATGCAGCATTTCGAGTATAAGGAAAAATATTTCAAGAAGTTGGCCACAATTAGAGAAGAAATAAAAAAATTACCAATTAAAGGTTTTGAACCAAAACAATTTATTATGAGCGTTCATGCAGAACGAGAAATACCCGAGGTTTACGAAATTGTTAAAAGGAATGACCCAGAAAACGAATTAAAAGTGATGTGGAATGGAGAGGCTTTTGATATTCAGAAAAAAATTGTCTCGAAA
This sequence comes from Minisyncoccota bacterium, assembly GCA_028687495.1. GTDB lineage: Bacteria > Patescibacteriota > Minisyncoccia > Minisyncoccales > RBG-13-42-11 > JAQUAA01. Next base: position 5,776 of record JAQUAA010000020.1, read on the forward strand.
GGTGAGGGTTTAAAAAGATTGATGCAAGAACTTAAAATCCAAAAAGAAGAAACGATTGCTATAGGAGATAGAATAAACGACAAGGAGTTAATTGAAGTAGCCGGAATTGGAATTTCGGCTGATGCTGATAAATTAAAAGCTGACTATTGGACAACAGGAGAAGAATTAGGCGGAGAAGTTTTGGTAGAATATTTACTGAAAAATCTTAATTTATAATTGTTTATGTCATTTTCGGTAGGCATAGTTGGCCTCCCCAATGTCGGAAAATCAACCTTATTCAAGGCTCTCACCAGAATTAAGGTGGATATCGCACCCTACCCTTTTACCACGATACACCCTAACGTCGGAGTGGTTCAGGTACCGGATGAAAGATTGCAAAAAGTGGCTGAAATCATAAAACCGGAAAAGATAACACCAACCATCATCGAGTTCGTTGATGTCGCGGGATTGGTCAAGGGAGCCCATAAGGGAGAAGGTCTGGGAAACCAGTTTTTGGCTCAGATCAGAAACTGCGATGCAATCTTGGAGATAGTCAGGGGGTTTGAGGATCAAAACGTAGAACACGTGACCGGTGAAATCAATCCCGAAAAAGACATTGAAATAATAAAAATAGAACTTTTGATGAAGGACCTGGAGACCATTGACGGTCTTCTGGCCAAACTGGAAAAAGAGATAAAGGACAAAAAAACGATAAAGAAAATAGAGCTGGTTAAAAGAATAAAAGACTGGGTTTCTCAGGAAAAAATGATTTCTGAATTTCAACTTGGGGAAGAAGAAAAATCGGAGATTAAAGAATATCAATTTTTGACCTCAAAACCCATCCTTTATATCTTAAATAGCGACGGCGTAACAAAGGAACTGCCGATTCAATTCAAATATTTGGCGATGAATTTAAAGGACGAAGAGGGATTTTCGGAATTATCGCAAAAAGACAAGGAAGAGCTCGGCGCCCAGTCAAAACTTGACCAGTTAATCTTAAACTGCTACAATATCCTTGATCTGATTACTTTTTATACGGTGGCGGGCGGAAAAGAAACACGGGCCTGGACGTTAAAAAAAGGACTGACGGCTCCTGAAGCAGGCGGCGTGGTGCATACTGATTTCAAGGAAAAATTTATCAGGGCCGAAGTAATCAACTGGCAGAAATTAGCCGAAGCCAGCGCTTGGAAACAGGCTCAGGAAAAAGGATGGCTGAAACTGGTCGGTAAGGAATATGTTGTCCAAGACGGCGACGTTATAGAGTTCAAAATTTAAAAATCAATGAAAAATTACGAACTAACCTATCTGGTTTCATCTGAACTTCCCGAAGAGGAAGTAAAGAGCCTACAAGCTAAAATCGCCTCATTCGTCCAAGAAGAAGGAGGATTTTTAGTTGAGGAAGGCATGTTTTTGAGAAGAAAATTGGCTTATCCCATTAAAAAACAATCTCAGGCCTATCTGGTTATCTTTGTCTTCCAGCTTGATCCTCAAAAACTGGCTAATTTAGAAAAGAAACTGAAGGCGGAAAGTCAGATTTTGCGCTATTTGCTTTTAATAAAGCTGCCGCAAAGACCCAGAAAAATTCGCGCTTTCATAAGAAAGCCGGTTGAAGAAAAACCGGAAAAAGAAAAGAAAGTCGAATTAAAAGAAATCGAGAAAAAACTCGAAGAAATATTAAAAGAGGAATAATTAAATGAATTTAAACAAAGTTCTTCTAATCGGCAGGTTAACGAGGGATCCTGAAACCAAGGCCCTTCCTTCCGGCCAGTCGGTGACTTCTTTCGGAATGGCTACGGATCGCTTTTTCAAGGACAGAAACGGCCAAAAACAACAGCAGACCGATTTTCATAACATCGTGCTTTTCGGAAAAGTGGCTGACATCGCTGCGCAATATCTGAACAAGGGTTCCCTGGTCTTGATTGAAGGCAGGATAAGAACGAGGTCCTGGAAAGATTCCAGCGGCAATCAAAGGTACAGAACGGAAATCATCGGAGAAAGAATGCAATTGGGCCCCAAATCAGCCGGCAGAGTGGCACCGGAAGAAAAGCCGCAAGCGCCAGCCCAAGAAGACATCCCGGTTATCGAAGAGGATGAGATCGATATAAAAGACATACCGTTTTAATTATATGGAATGCTATTTTTGCCAACGCAACATTAGAGATATTGATTTTAAAGAAACGCAGGCTCTGCGTAAGTTTATTTCCGCTTCGGGAAAAATCAAATCAAAAAAAAGAACTGGAATCTGTTCCAGCCACCAAAGAAGATTGGCGAGAGCCATAAAAAGAGCGCGATATTTAGCTCTCCTCTCCCCGATTGCGAAATAGAGTTTCTTTAATTTTCTCCGCGATTTTAGGATTCTCTTTCAGGAATTCCTTGCTCGCTTCCATTCCCTGTCCGAGTTGAGTTTCTTCAAACTGAAGCCATGACCCGGCTTTTTTTATTGTGCCTGATTTTATGCCGGCATTTAGAATGTCTCCGGCGTAAGAAATTCCTTCGTTGTAATAAATATCGAATTCGGCAATTTTGAAAGGCGGCGCCACTTTATTCTTAACTATCTTTGCCTTTATCCTTGAACCCACAATCTCTTCTTTCTGTTTGATTTGGGCGATTCTTCTCAAGTCAATTCTGACTGAAGCGTAAAATTTCAAAGCCAAACCTCCCGGCGTCGTCTCCGGATTGCCGAACATGATTCCGATTTTCATTCTGGTTTGGTTGAGAAAAATCAAAACTGTTTTTGTCTTAGAAATAATGCCCGATAGTTTTCTCAATGCTTGGGACATTAAACGCGCCTGCAACCCTATCTGAAATTCGCCCATTTCTCCGGCGATTTCCGCCTGAGGAACCAAGGCTGCCACCGAATCAACCACGATTATATCAACTTCACCCGACTTAACCAGGGTCTCAACGATCTGCAGCGCCTGTTCGCCTGAATCCGGCTGGGAAATTAAAAGGTCATCGATGTTAACTCCGATTCTTTTGGCATAATCCGGATCCAAAGCATGCTCGGCATCAACGAAAGCGCCGATTCCTCCTTTTTTTTGGGCTTCGGCCAAGATATGCAAAGCCAAAGTGGTTTTGCCCGAACTTTCCGGACCGAAAATTTCAATTACCCTTCCCCGGGGAACTCCCCCCACTCCCAAAGCCAAATCCACGGAAATGGAGCCCGTCGGAATCACGTCAACATCGACGGCTCTCACTTCCTTTAATTTCATGATCGCTCCTTCGCCAAAACGCTGTTTTATTTCATCCACCGCTTCCTGCAAACCCTGTTCAGTTTTTTCTTCCTTTTTCTTTGGCATATATATTATTTTACCATAAAATATTAAACTTTCTTCCAGCTGTCTTCTTCCTCCGGATTATCGGGATTATCGGAAGGTATCTCCTGGGGATAATTCTCGGCGGTCTTGCCGGCGATATAAACTTCTCTGGGTTTTGCTCCTTCGCCAGGTCCCACCACTCCTTGTTCCTCCAGCATATCCAGCAGTCTTGCAGCCCTGGCATAGCCTACCCTTAATCTTCTCTGCAGGAAAGAGGCGGAAGCTTTTTTCGTTTCAATGACCATTTTTTTAGCTTCCTCGTACAAAGGATCTTCCCCGCCTTCAAACCCTTCAAAGTTCTCTCCCTCCTTCATCTCCAAGGTTTTTTCCAGGTCTTGGGCCAGATGATTTTCAAAAAACTCAAGTCCCTCTCCCTCCAAGAATTTTTCTCTCTGGTCCTTGATGTAATCAACCACTTTCTTTACTTCTTTCTCGGAGACGTAAGCTCCCTGGATTCTTCTCGGTTTAGAAACTTCAGCTGAAATGAAAAGCAGATCGCCAGCTCCCAAAAGTTTTTCAGCTCCTGACATGTCGAGAACGGTTCTTGAATCAACCTGACTGGCCACCTGAAAAGTCACCCTTGAGGTGATGTTAGCCTTAATCAGCCCCGTAATCACTTCCACCGAAGGCCTTTGGGTAGCCACGACCAGATGAATACCGACGGCTCTGGACATCTGGGCCAATCTGACGATTCCCGCCTCCATTTCTCTTCCTTTGGCAGCCATTAAATCAGCCAATTCATCGACGATTAAAACGATAAAAGGCAGGGGCTTTTTTCCTTCTCTTATCGCCTTTTCGTTATAGCTAGTAATGTTTCTCGAACCATTGCCGGAAAGAATATCAAACCTTCTTTCCATTTCGGAAATCAGCCATTTCAAGGCGTTAATCGTCCTCTGGGCGTCGAAAATGACCGGAGTCAGAAGATGAGGCAGTTCCTTGTACGCTGAAAATTCGACTCTTTTGGGATCCACCAGAATAAATCTCAGAATCTCGGGCGAGTTTTGATAAAGTAAACTCAAAATTAAATTATTCAAAAAAATGGTTTTAC
>JAQUAA010000021.1 GCA_028687495.1 Minisyncoccota bacterium
CGGAGCTATTATTCTCACCATATCAACGCCTGCCCGAAAAGCAGCCAGGGAGGACAAAGCCGGAGAACCTGAATAAAATTCCGAACCCCCAATGACCAGCAAAAGACCGAAGTCGTATTTTCTAGAATCCAGCGGCCTTGGTTTATAAATGTTTTTTAAAATTTCTTTGTTAGTTTCAATCATATTTTTTTATTTTTAAAATTTAAGACCTTTATCCTTTCTCCAATTTTTTTCTCAAAAAGGCGGGTGTTTCCCAAAATTTTTCTTTCTCCAACATGTCTTTCTCAAGCTCTTCCGCTTCTTTTCTGATTTGAAGAGCGTTTTTCCTTACTTTCTCCTCGCTGGCATTAGAAGAATTGTTTTCGTCCGTTTTTTCTTCCGCCTCGGGAAAATGCTCTTCTCTCTGTTTTGCTTTTTTCTTTAATACCAACTTTCTTTTTTTCTTTCTTGTTTTAGTTTTTGGTTTTTCAACTTTCTCTTCTTTCTTTTCTTCTTTTATTCTTTTTGTCTTTTTAACTTTTTTCTGCGGAGAATCGGAAATAAAAATATTCTTTCCCCCGCAACCCGTAGCCAATAAGGTTGTTTTGATGATGTTCGAATATTTCTTACTTTGGGAAATGCCGAAAATGATTTTAGCCTGAGGATTGGCTAGTTCCGAAATCGTTCTCGATATCTGACTGACGTCGGAAAGAGAAAGATCCTTTTCTCCGGCGATATTGAATAAAACTCCCTTTGCCCCCTTAATGCCGTAAGAATATAAAGGAGAATTAAGCACCTTGGTCGTTAAATCCTTGATGGCATTTTCTTTTCTCGGGGTTTCAATTGAATTTAAATAAGTTAATCTTCCTCGTCCCTCCAAAATCGTTCTGAAATCGGCAAAATCGATGTTGATCAAGCCCGGTTCGTAAATTGTTTCTATCAGACCCCCTAGGCTTTCCGACAGAAATTTATTGATCACGGAAAGAGCTTCTTTTAAAGGCGTATCTTTATTGATAATCTGAAAAACCCTGTCATTGGGAATAATGGTGATTGCGTTCAAATGATTTTTTACGTTTTTAAGAGCTTCCATGGCAATCTCCATTTTTTTATCTCCCTCAAACTTGAAAGGCAGAGTGAAAATTCCGTAAGTCAGGTTCCCCAAATTCTTGGAGATTTTGGCAAAAACAGAAGCGGCTCCTGAACCCGTTCCCCCGCCCAGACAAGCCACTAAAATAGATAAATCCTGTCCTTCCAAGAGTTTCTTGATTCTTTCTTTTTCATTTTGAGCAGCTGTTTTTCCCAATTCAGCATTCATCCCGGTACCCAAACCGCGAGTCAAATTCTGACCGAATTGAAACTTAGTTGTTTTCCGGCTGCAGCCTCTCAGTGACTTGAAATCGGTGTTGGCAACGATAAAACTGGCCTTGGGCATCCGGGAAGCAATTTCAGAAACGATGTTACCCCCTCCGCCGCCAATTCCAATAACCCTGATTTTTGTCTTTTTTATTCCCTCTTGCACCGGCTCTTCTGCCGGTTTTTTCACTTTTTCTTTGACCGCCTTTTTTGCCATATCTTAACTCAGTATATCCCTTTTTTACCTTTTTTCAACCTGAAAACCGAGGGGAGTTTCGGGCGCCGAAGCCTCCTCAATCTTGCCAAATTTCTCTTCGTATTTGGTAAGGTTTTCCGAAAGAGCCTTGACCATTCTTTTAACGTGGCCGGGGCTCATAATCACCCTGGAAGACAGTATGCCTTCCGGAGGCGAAATCAGGAAAAAATCTAAAACAAATTCTTCCTTGGTATGAAGAATTTGCATTAAATTGGAATAAACGCCCTTTACATCTTCGTCTTTTGCTTTAACCTTGATTTCTTGTTCTGGCATATTAGAATTTTTTAATTTTCATAATTTTATTCTCTGACCTTTAATATTTTTGCTGCCGGGCTTGGATTCGAACCAAGATACATAGCTCCAGAGGCTATAGTCCTACCATTAGACGACCCGGCAATATTATTAAACCCTAAGGTATCTTCTGACAGCAATCAAACTGGAAAGCATCCCCAATCCAACCCCGGCCGTTATTTGGATCAATAAGATCAGCCAAAAATTACCGACGAAAATTTGGAACAGACTGAGTCCCGGGAATAAATACTCCACCTTTGAATTGAACCCCCACGTCAAAACAAGGAAAAGCAAAAGGCAAATCAGAGCTGCGGCGAACCCGCAAACCGCTCCCTGCACCAGAAAGGGTCCTCTGATAAACCGGTTGGAAGCTCCGACTAACCGCTGAATTTTAATTTCTTCCCTCGAATTGTAAATCGCCAATCTGATGGTGTTGAAAGCGACTAGAATCGCCACAATCGCCAGAATTATCGAAAAAACAATTCCCGCCTTGTTGAAATTGGAAGTTAAAGCAAAAATTCTTTCAATCACCGGTTTTCTTTCGTGATAATCAACTTTTTCAATCAAATAATCAAAATTGGAATCATCCAGAAAAGTGGCTACCGCCTCGTATTGATTGGCCTGGAAGGCCTTGATATCCAGCGAAGCCAAGAAGGGGTTGGTCCCCACTTCAGACAAAGATTCCATTAAAACCGTGTTGTCCTGGTGTTTTTCGGTAAATCTCTTAAATGCTTCTTCTTTGGAAATGTATTCCACTTCCCTGACTTGCGGGATGTTGGTAATTTCGTCTTTGACTTTCAGAATGTCCTCTTCCGCGGTTTCGTATTTGAAATAAACGGAAATATCGACTTTTTCCTGAAGTTTCTCAATTAAAAAATCACTCGCATCCTTGAAAATGAAAAGTGAAGTTATCATGGCAATGACCATCGCCATGATAAAAATATTCGCCGCCACCAATCCCCCGTCCCTGGCTAAACTCTTCCATCCCGAACGAAATGCTCTTTTTAGTAAAGTAAACATGTAGCTGTGATTATATTTATAGAATGAAACGACCCTTTTCTTCGTCTCTGATTATTTTGCCGTCCTGGAGTGTAACCACTCTTTTCCCCAAAGAATTGATCACTTCCCTGTTATGGGTGGCTAAAATCACCGTTGTGCCGATTTCATTGATATTCAATAAAAGCCGGATAATATCCAAAGTATGATAGGGATCGAGATTGCCGGTCGGCTCATCCGCCAGAATAACTTCCGGCCGGTGGATCAAAGCCCGGGCGATGGCCACTCTTTGTTTTTCTCCCCCCGAAAGCTGGGCCGGGAAATTACATGCTTTTTTCGTTAAACCGACGATGTCCAACACTTCGGCCACATCTCGGGCAATTTCCGAATCGGAAGCGCCGACGACCTCCATGGCATAAGCTATGTTTTCGTAAGCGGTTTTTGAGGGAAGCAACTTGTAATCCTGGAAAACAGCTCCGATTTTCCTTCTTAATTCCGGCAGCTGCTCTAATTTTATCTTTGAAAAATCGTAATTGTTAAAAAAGATTCGTCCGTTGGTCGGTTTCTCTTCAGCCAGAAGCAGTCTGAGCAAGGTGGTTTTACCGGCACCCGATCTGCCCACAAGAGAAACGAACTCTTTCGGCTTCACCTCAAAAGATACGTCGTTAAGGGCTACGGTATTTGGGGGATAAATTTTGGTGATATTTTGGAATTTGATCATTAAATTTTTATTTCTGCCTCAATGAATTGTTCTAAGTTCCCGTCCAAAACAGCTTCTGCCTCGGAAGTTTCAACGCCGGTCCTCAAATCTTTGACCAATTTATAGGGATGCAAAACATAACTTCTTATCTGGTTTCCCCAACTGGCGGAAATCTGTTTTCCTTTAATCTTTTTTATTTCATTCTGACTCGTTTCGGCTCGTAATTGAAGAAGCTTGGCAATCAAAATTTTCAATGCTTTTTCCCGGTTTAGCGCCTGTGATCTTTCGCTCTGGCAGGCGACAGTAACGCCGCTTGGCAAATGCGTCATTCTTATTGCCGTTTCTTTCTTGTTGACGTACTGGCCGCCCGGGCCCGAAGACCGGAATGTTTCCATTTCCAATTCTTCCGGTTTGATTTTTATTTCCGATTCATCGGCTTTGGGAATTTCGGGCAATACCTCGACTAAAGTAAAAGAAGTATGGCGGAGCTTGTTTGCGGAAAAAGGCGAAAGCCTCACCAATCTGTGGACGCCGTTCTCTTTTCTTAAAAAACCGAAGGCATAATTTCCCTTAATTTCCAGGGTAGCTGCTTTTGTGCCTATTCTTCCTTCAGGACCCCCCGGCTCGCCAAAAGACTGATGTAAAATTTTAGTTTGGAATCCTTTGGAAGCACAATATCTTTCATACATTCTCAGCAGCATTGTCGCCCAATCCTGCGCATCCTGACCTCCAGCTCCGGAAAAAATTGATAAAATTGCCGGTCCTCTGTCGTATTTTCCAGAAAGAAAAATTCTGAATTCTTCGTTTTTTAATTTCTTTTCAAATTTGCTGATTTCTTTCTCCAGCTCCGATTCTTCCTCCTCCAATTCTCCTAATTTTTTGATATCTTCTAACTCATTTTTCAGTTTATTAATGATCCCGGCTTCTTCTTTCAGTTGATTTAGTTTTTGATTAATCTCTATTGCTTTATCTTTATCCTGCCAAAAATCAGATTTTTCGGTTTCTTTCTCCAATTCCTGAACCCGAGACGATAATGAACCTCGATGCGCTTTGTCAAAGACAGTCCGCCAGAAGACGGATTCTTTTTTCTAATGATTCAATTTTCTCCGAAACAGTCGCCATATTCTTGAATTATTTTACCATTTTTATCTTAAATGAAAAGAGCCGGAGGTGAGACTCGAACTCACGACCCACGGTTTACGAAACCGTTGCTCTGCCACTGAGCTACTCCGGCAAATAACCTAATTTTCCCGCCAATGGGATTTGATGTAATCGGCTGCCTCACTCATCATCAAAGCCGTGGTGGCGTTGCCTGTTCTCACGTAAAATTCCTCGGCATTATTAAACTTTAAATAAACCGGGGCATCACTCGGCGATACCTCCACCAGGCAAACATCTCGGCCGTTGATTTCCTCAAAATTAAGTTTAACGAACTGTCTGAATTTGGCTCCCAGCGCGGCGTTGAAGATATGGTTGAAATGGTTTTCAAAGCCGTCTCTGTCGGTTCGCGGCAGGCTTTGGTAATCGTCTTGCAGACCAATAGGGGTTTTATTGTCGCTTATGCCGATTATCAATCTGCCGCCGTCCAGATTGAGAAAACTGGCAATAACCTTCATCGTCGTCTTTTCCAAATCCTTGTTCACGAATTTTCTTTTAATGTCCCATCTGAAGCTTTCTTTGAATTCCAAATTCTGATTTTCTCCCCCAAGAATCAAATCCAGAACCGACAGTTTTTGATCTTTTCCGTCCTTTGAAACATTAATCATCCTGTCGATCAGGCTTTTTAGAGTGTCGGCGATTAATTCGGCGTTTTCTATATTTTTCAAAGAAAGGATTTTCTTTGAATTCAAGTCGCGGATAACAACCGTTCCGCAATTGGTCAGTTTTTCAAACAGATTTTGTTTAAAAACAACTTCTTTTACGTCTTTTAAGGGAAGGGATTTTTGAGTGACGGAAAAAATGCCTTTTTTCCTTATTATTTCCTTTTCCCTGATTTCGTAATTTTCATTCTGCCATCTCAAAAAAACAATAAAAGTAACGAAGAGTTGAAGCAAGGAAGCGGATAAAACCAAAGCGTAGTCGTAACGGATGAATTTGGCTAAGGTAAGACGTAAAATCTGCTCGTAATTGGCGGCGTAAACCGAAAGAACTAAAAGAATTCCGACAAAAATCTCGACAATGACAATGTTTTTTATCAGCGCCAGCGGTCCCCTTTTGATTGTTATCGGATATTTGATCATATTAAGCGGGTGAGCGGAGTCGAACCGCCGTCTACTCCTTGGGAAGGAGTCATAATAGCCGTTATACGACACCCGCCCATTTTCAAGGGCGAAACTAAAATCCCAATTTTTCCAAAAAAACCTGCCACAGACTTTTTTCTTTCTCGGTTGATGTTGGATTGTTTTCTTCAGCCGGTAAAACCACTACCGCTTCTTCTCCCGGTTTTTTGTATCCCTGTTCTCTCAGCTTGCCCTCCCAGTAGGTCTCGTCTTCGGTTTGGATAATGCCGGCTTTTAGTTGTTGGTTTTTTTCCTCGAACGCCTGAATTTCTTTTTCCAATTCCTTGATCTGGGTCGTCAAATCAGCTCTTTTTTGATTTATCCTCCAGTTGGAAATCACCAGAAAACTGACTGTTCCCAGAAGAAAAATAACAACAATTACCGCAAACAATATGTTCTGAAAATTACTGTTCTTTTTTAATTTTCTGAAATGTGGTAACATATTATTGATGAAAATTCAAACTAGAAAAGTTTTAAGGGCGATCTGGATTGTTTTAATTTCTCTGGTGGTTCTGAGTATGTTTATCTTCTTACTGGCTCCGCTATTCTAACACAGAATCAGCCCGTTTTGAACATCTCCAAAAACACTTGGGAAGGGATCCTAATCCTTCCTTTTTCTTTTAATTCTCTCTTGCCTTTCTTCTGTTTTTCCAATAATTTCCTCTTTCTCGTATAGTCACCGCCGTAGAGGGGTGCTATCACGTCTCTTCTTTTGGCTGAAATCGTTTCTCTGGCAATAATTTTCCCGGAAACCGTGGCTTGGATAGGAACGGCGAAAAGCTGAGAAGGCAAAACCTCTTTCAGTCTTTCCGTTATTTTTTTACCTTCCTTGAAAAGATCTTCTCTGTAAATAATCTTCGAAAAAGCCTCTTCTTTCACGCCGGCGATCAAAATTTCCAGTTTCACCAGCTCTCCTTTTCTGTATCCCAGAATTTCGTAATTCATTGATGCAAACCCCTGGGTAACGCTTTTGAGATTGTCGTAAAAACCGGAAATAATTCCTTTAAGAGGGACTTCGTAGATTAAAAGAATTTTGTCGGAACCGAAATATTTCGTCTCTATCTGTTCTCCATTTATTTCTTTCACAATCTCCAAAACCCTGCCCAAATACTGGGAGGGCGTAATTATTTCTATTCTTGCCCAAGGTTCTTCAGTTTCCTTGATTTCGGCCTGGTTCGGCCAATCTGAAGGAGAAAAAACAAGGAATTCTTTGTTTTTCTGGTCGCGAATTTTGAAAACCACTGAAGGCGTGGAAATTATCAGGTTAAGACCGAATTCGTTCTTTAATCTTTCCGAGATGATTTCGGCGTGCAACGATCCCAAAAATCCGCATCGAAAACCCCTGCCCAAAGCTTCTTTTGTCTCCGGCTCAAAATTGAAAGAAGCGTCGTTTAATTTAAGCTTGGAGAGCGATTCTTTCAAAACATCGAAATCTTCTGGGTTTTCGGGGTACATCGAAGCGAAAACTACGGGTTTCGGCTCCTTGTACCCAGCCAGGGGTTCTGCGAATTCCGAACTGGCAACGGTATCTCCCACCCGCACCCTGCCGGGCTCTTTGATGCCCGTAGCCAAATATCCTATTTCTCCGCTTTTAAGATCGTGGGCCGGGCGGAACTCCGGCTTGAAATAACCTACTTCCTTTATTTCTCCTTCACTTTTGCTCTGAATCAAATGTATTTTCTCGCCCTGAGATATTTTGCCGTCAATCACCCTTACATAAGCGATGATGCCTTTATAGGAATCGTATTTTGAATCAAAAATTAAAGAGCGAAAAGGTTTTTCGATTTCACCTTTGGGCGCCGGAACTTTTTTAATCACCGCTTCCAAAAGTTCTTTTATGTTTTTGCCCTGTTTTGCCGAAACTAGAAAAATTTCTTCTTCCGGAATATTCAACAATTGGGAGAGAGCGGTTTTTGTATCTTCAATTTTTGCCTGGGGCGAATCAATTTTATTGATCGCCGGAATTATGGTTAAATTTTGTTTTTTAGCCAATTCAAAATTGTATATTGTCTGAGCTTGGATTCCCTGCGTGGCATCAACCAAAAGAATCGCTCCCTCAACGGCCGCCAAGGACCTTGAAACCTCGTAGTTGAAATCAGCATGCCCCGGCGTGTCTATTAAGTTAAGAATATATGGTTCCGAATTGAAAACGTAATTCATCCTAACCGGATGCATCTTAATCGTAATTCCCCTTCCCCTTTCCAAATCCATAGCGTCTAAAAACTGCTCCCTCATTTTGGTTTGAGGAATAGTATTTGTTAATTCCAGAAATCTGTCAGCCAGAGTGGATTTTCCGTGATCAATATGGGCGATAATGACGAAATTTCTTAGATTTTCCATAAGGAAATAGCGATTATTCCTGTTTAATACGGTCTATTTTTAATATTTATTTTCCGGAATAGAAAAAATATCAACAAAATAAACTGAAGAATGGTATCGATTGAAAAAGCTAACGGCAGACCGATGACGGCGATATTATCAATGCTTTGCAGGGAAAAGAATTTTATCATCCACCCCTGAAAAGAATTGGGAAAACCCAGAAGCCAGACAAATCCAAAACTCAGAATGACGTTTAAAATCATGGCGACTATGGCGATGATTGTCGGGGTTTTTGTGTCTTGAAGCGCAAAGAAAGCCCGAAAAATCAAAGGTATAAGGCAGGCAGCAAAAACGCCCAAGGTAAACAAACCCAGGGAAGCAGCTGCCATTTTGGTCGATACTTCGCCAAACCTGCCATTCCGTAAGATAATTTCTATAATCTGATTTCTCAAGACAAACATTAAAAGACTTAAGGGAATTATAATATAGATAATTTTACGAAAGGTCGATGAAAATTTTTCAATGAAATTTTCCTTTTTTTGGGCCGCCCATGCCTGAGAAAGTACCGGAAAAGAAGCCATGGCAAAGGGAATGCCAATCAACCCCAAAGGAACCTGTTGAAGATTGTTTGCGAAAGTAAAAATGGAAAGGGAACCAGCAGGAAGCAAGGAAGCAATGGCGGTTACCACTATCAGATTAATTTGGGGAGCGGCAACGCCGAGAGTTCTCGGGATCATTAAATAAAAAACGCGTCTTATTTTTGAGTCTTTCAGATTGAAAATCGGCTTATAGGAAAAACCGGCGGCAACCGCTGAAGGAACCTGGATAATGAAATGCAAAAAAGCCCCTAGAATGACTCCCAAAGTTACGCCCAAAATTCCCGAAGTGGGAGCCAAAAAGATAATTCCCAAAATTATCCCAAGATTATATAAAATAGGGGCTAAACCGTAAATCAGAAATCTGTTAAAATATTGTAAAATTCCCGAAAAAATGGACGATAAACCGAGAAGAATGGGACTCAAGAAAAGAATTCTCGTCAAAAGAACCGTAAGAGAAAGTTGCTGAGAATTAAAGCCAGGAGTAATTATTTTCAAAAGAACGGGAGCCAGAATAACTCCGAAAAAAGAAACTAAAACCAAAAAAAAGAAAAATACGTTTAAAACATTGTTCGTAAACTTCCACGTCTCTTTTTCGTCTTTTAAGAAATATTCTGAGAATAACGGCAAAAAAGCCACGATAATACCACCGGCAATCAGGATGTTATAAACGAAGTCGGGAATGCGAAAGGCAGCGAAATAAACGTCAAGGTTAGAGCTTGCTCCAAAAGTGCTGGCCAAAAGCCTGTCCCGAAGCAATCCCAGAATCCGGCTGATTAAAGCGGAAATTGCCAAAATTCCCGCCGCTCCGCTGATGCTTTTAGTTTGTATATTTAAAAAACGATTTAACATTTTAATTTTTAATTTTACCTCAAAATCTGAAACTTGACAAATGTGTTTAAAATTGTTAAAATTTAGTCATCCTAGTAAGCTGGGTGATCGCAGTTCATCTTTTTTCTAAAAGATAGACTGAGGAAAGTCCGAACACCTAAGAAGGTAGCGGCTAACAGCCGTCCGCAGTAATGCGCGAGGTGCGAACAGAGACGCATGGAGTCCGAAAGGATTCCTGGCCCGCTTTCAGCG
>JAQUAA010000022.1 GCA_028687495.1 Minisyncoccota bacterium
GAATGAAACTGGCCAGACCCAAAGGCAGAAACAACCAATAAGTGATGATTCGGTAGAGTAACGTGCCGAAAACCGCCACATGAACCGGAATGCCCAGCTGAGTGAAGATGAAAGCCAGAAAAGCTTCCGTCACTCCCGGAGTTTGCGAAGAAACGATCAGAAAACCGAAGAAAGAAACGATGACGTAGCCGAAATTGACCAGAAAGATGCTCGTCTTTAAGCCGAAAACGGCGAAAGACACCTGCAGGGCGAAGATGTTGGCCAGATAAAACAATCCCGCCCATAAAAAAGCAAGGGGAATCTTTTCCTTCTGAGTCTTTATTATCGAAACGACTTCCTTGAAATTTTTAAGGCCTTCTTCGACCTTCCCGTAAAAACTGGCGTTTATTCTTTTGACGATTTTCAGCAATAAGGAACCGTTGTTTTTTAAAAGCAGATAAACCAAAACTCCCAAAATCAATATTACCGGGATGATGATGTATAAAAAATGCGGAGACAGAACGGAGATGAAATTAGGGACGAAGAACAGATTGAAAAGAAAAAACAACAAGGCGAAAGCCATGACGAAAATCGACCAGGCGGAAGCCACCACGATCGATTTGCCGACGGAAACGTTAAGGTTCTTATAAGCGTAAAAATTAGCCAGGGGACCGCCGATAAAAGGAACTATCTGGTTTCCCAGATCGGCTATGGGAGAAATTTTCAGAAGATTCAAAAAAGAAGGTTTTTCATTGATCATCAGAAAGCATTGCCTGGCCAGCAGCGCATTGAAAAACAGCGTCAGGCACTGGAGAACAAAAGCCAGCCCCAGCAATAACGGCGAAGCTTCTTTGAATAAAAACGGCACCTCGGGCAAGATTTCCCTGAACTTGGGATAAATAAAAAAGATTGCCAGAGCAACCACGGCCAAAGATATTAAAATGCGGAACGGTCTAACCTTCATATTATTAACCTAATAAAATTTCTGCTTCTTTGACCAATTTTTCTATTTCTTTTTCCTTGACTCCCAGTTTCCGGCTCAGTTTTTCCGCCGAACTCTCGAGAAGATCCAAAACGAGCATTTTTCTTTTCTGGGCGAAAATTTCCGTCAGATAGCCTTTGAAAGAAGGTAAAATCGTGATGGGATAAAGATTTTGTTTTTCTATCAGATATTCCAGTCCCCTTTTCTTGGGATGTTTCCAGCCCAGCATGTCCACGCCGACGCACTCTGAATATTTCATCGCCTCGCTGGTGAATTTGGTGTTGGTCACCAATATTGATTTGAGTTTCTTTGACCTGAAAAAGGGACTCTTGGAAATGTCGAGAAATCTGGCATGGTTTGCCAGAGCGATTCTCAAATCAATCCTTTCTCCCGGCAAATTATGATATTTGCATTCGCCGACGTAAATCAAATCGTTCTTCCTGGCCAGGAAATCTATTTCGTACTGGCAGTTGCAGAAGCCGAAGAGGTGCTGGTTCAGCCTGACTTGATAGCCGTTTCTGCTGAAGATCTCACCGACGTATTTCTCGAAAGTAAAACCGGCCGGACCCAGCCGCCTGATGGCGCCTTTGAGAGAGAATTTTATGGCTGACCGGGGGAATTCCTTTCTTAACGCCCCGTCGATCATCCTGGAAATTTCAAAAGTGGTGATGCCGGGATAGATCTCTTCCTTGATTTCCTCGACGATTCTTCTTGCCGAATAATCGTCCAGCCCGGAATTCCTGCAGGATACGTATATCTTTTTCAGGGAAAACGGTTCTCTTTCCCCCAATGAATTTATCACGTATAAGT
The DNA here is from genome assembly GCA_028687495.1 of Minisyncoccota bacterium. Classification (GTDB taxonomy): domain Bacteria; phylum Patescibacteriota; class Minisyncoccia; order Minisyncoccales; family RBG-13-42-11; genus JAQUAA01. Next base: position 1,772 of record JAQUAA010000022.1, read on the forward strand.
CTTTCATCTTACTTAATTCTACCAAAAATTAAGGCGAAGAGAATAGGATATGGTTCTCTTCGCCTTACTGAGGATGCGGATTGTGGTTGGAAACCACTTTCAGAAGCAGGATATTGCGGTCTCCGTTGATCGAAGCCTGGGCATGGCTTTCGTTGTCGTATTCGCCCCGGAAGCTGAAGGAACCGGTACCGTCGTTGAGAGCCACGACTTTCCCCTGTCTTATCGCCTGGGCGACTCTGTTCAGCAGTTCGTTAGCCACTATCTGAGCCGTGACAACGCTGTCTTGGGTATATCCTTGGCAATTGTCTGCCGTCTGGCGATAGAACTCGGAAAACCGATGAGGAGCTGCCCAAAGCCGGTATTTCCTGCCCTTGCTGCGCACTCTGTCGCATTCTGAGAAACGAAGACACGTCCAGCAGGATCTTTCCGCCATTTTCATCACCCCCTTTCTCGAAAGAACATTAAATTATTAAAGACGTATCAAAACGGATTTACTTAGTCAAGTATTAAGTTCGCTGAAGCGAACGAAGATAAACATGAATTTTTAAATTCATCGCTAAGAAACAAAAAACCGCCTGGGTGGCGATTTTTTGTGTTATCTATATTTAGTTTTTCTTACCACTTACCTAATCCCGGACCAACCGGACTAAGGTATTCAATTCCGTTAAAACCAGCGCAAGGATCGTTATTCACGCTTTGTATCGTAGCGAATTCTCCCCAAATATCAGCTCCTATTTCAGTACCGTCTGCCGCATACCATATTCCGCCAGTTTTAGTGGCATCCGCCGGTGCGGCGATTATCTTCACAAAATAGTTCCAGTCGCATTGTTTTCCATCCATTTCGTAAGTTCCGCTCTGATGATTGGTTAACCAAGCCCCAGAACCGATATAAGACGGGTATCCGTAGTGCCGATCAAGTAATCCATCACCGTCGCAATCTTTATTACTCAACCAAGCATCATTCCATTTCATTATAAGATTCACATCTTTATACGGCTGACACCAAGCATCATTTCGATAAGCGTCACAGTAGCCACCGTTAAACATGTTAGCTTGGTAATTATAACCCCAAATGTCGTAACCCGGAGTTATAACCCTACCATCTGAAGTATAAAGTTGACCGCTTTGAATTGTGGCGCAACTTGATTTTGCGGCTAAACTGAAATTACTGTTTAATATCAAACCAGTAACTAAAATTAAACTTGCCAAACCTATAACTAATGCTATTTTTTTCATATTTCTATAATATTTAAATTTACCGACCTTTATCTTATATCTTAATTCTTTCTCATTTCTGGTCTTCCCGCAAGTGCCGCCAGTCGCCTTTTTTACCCTGGTATTCCCTTTTCTCGTTCTTCTCCATCTTTTTGATCAGTTCTTCGTACACGTCTTTATCCAGCATTTCCAGTATGCCGAAACAATAAATGACCACGTCAATGATTTCTTCGGCCAGTTCGTCATTATTTTCTTTGCGGTAAGCCCGGACCGCTTCGCCCAGCTCTTCCGTCAGATATAAAAACTCCTTGCTGATATCAGTGGTATTGAATCCCTTATTCACTTTATTGTCGAAAATCCGTTTTTGAAGTTCTTTTATGGTAAGTTCCATTATCCAATTATACCAAAAAATCAATTTATTAACGATCAGTAAATTTCAACGTCGCAGCAAGAATTAAACCGAATAAAATCCAAACAATGAAACCGAAGATAATCGTCAGGGGTGTAATGGTCAGTTTGACGATAAATGACGGTATGGCGCCGATAAGCGCCAGACAGGCCAATCCGTAGAAAATACCGGCTAACCAGATGTTAAAGTTAGGCAATTTATTCAGAATCATTGCAAATAATATTCCCAGAATGCCGCCCAAAAATGCGTGACTCCAAAATACCTCGGATCTTTCGGTTATGCCCAAAAGAGTGAATAAACCGGAGGGACCGGCGAAAGTAATGTAAATCAAATCCACCACCATGCCACCGCTGACTCCTCCCAAGAAACCCTTTAGAATATTTTTTGATTTTAACATTATAAAAACCTTAAAAATTTATTGTTTTTATCGACGAGAATGTTTTTCGCCTTGATGGGTTTATCGGTCAGTTCAAAACCCATAATGATGATTTCATCGCCTTTTTTGATCAAACGGGAAGCGGCTCCGTAAATGACTATCTTGCCCGAATCTTTTTCTTCTTCAATAACATAAGTTTCCAATCTTGCTCCGTTAGTGTTATCCGCCACCAAAACCCTTTCTCCAGCTAAAATACCAACCTTTTCCATCAGGGCCTTGTCTATGCCGATGCTTCCCGTATAATTCAAATCCGTCTCAGTTACAGTTGCCTTATGAATTTTTGACCGCAAAAACCATCTCATATTATTTAAGTTTATTTCGGACCGCGGCGCTTTGCAACTCTTTGAGAGCGTCTTGGGCTATCCATCTGGCGGTTTTGGAATTGATTTTTTGGATTTCTCTCGCCAGCTTAACGGCTTCTTTGTTCAGTTTTTTATTTCTTTTGCCGATCTGCCGCAAGGCCCAATTAACCGCCTTTCTGACGAAATTCCTCTCGTCGGTCGACTCCCTTTTTATTGCGTAAAATAATTTTATGAATTTTCCGTCGTCTGATGTTTTGTCGTGCCAGGCCAGGCAAGCCATCATGGAAAACCCCGCTCTTTTTACGAATTCCCCGGAAGATTTCGTCCACTCAGTCGCTTTTTTAAAGGCAAAAGGCGTCTTGTCGAAAAGATTCATGCAGACCTGGTCGCAGACATCCCAGGAATCGAAATCCTTGGCCCATTTATCCATTTGTTTTTCAGTCACCAGTTCCGGATCGTCAACCATGCCGGCCAGAATTCTTGCTTCGTGAATCCCGGAATTCCATAAGCCCTGGGCTAATTTATGGTTCTTGCCGGTTTCCCTGGCCAGTTTCCTCAAATCAGGAATGGATATACCCAAGGTATTTTTGGGATTGATGCCGAATCTGGCCATACCGGCGACGTTCCTGGGATTGGAAAATGATTTTAATTTTTTCAGGATTTCAGCTGTCATTTTGCAATTTCGATGATTTTCAGTTTTGAATTTGAGCCAGAAACGATTTGTATGCTTGATTGGCTGATGCCGAAATAACCAGCCAACGCCCTGATTACGGCCGAATTCGCCCTCCCTTTTTCCGGCACTTGTTTAACCGACACTTTGAAATTAATGTCGTCTATCTTCTCCACCTTTTCCTCTTTCGCTTTTGGTTTGACTCTGACGAAGATTTTCATTTTTTTTAATTTATTGCCTTTATCATTTCGATGATGCCGTTCTTCGTATATTCTCTCTTTTCCATGCCAAGCTGATTTTTCCCCAGGATTTCCTTCAGTCCGCTCTGCTGAAGGTAATCTTTAAAGCAGGCGTAATGACTCCCTCCGGCAAGACGTTCTATGGTTTTAACCAGATAAAAATAAAGTTTTTTGGCTGGCGGAACCCGAAAATCAATGAAAACCAGACTGCCCCCTTTCTTTGCCACCCTTTTCATTTCAGATATCACCCCGTCCCTTACCTTGCGTTCTTTCTCATGAAGAGCGAGAGAAATGGAAACGCAGTCGAAAAAGTCATCCTGAAAGGGCAGATTCCGGGCATCGGCGACTTGAAAGGAGACGTTGTTCAGCCCCGACTTTTTCCTGTTTCTTTCGGCTATCTTGATCATCTTGGGATCCAAATCTATTCCGTAAGCGACGGCTCTTTCCCTGGCATAATAAAAAACCTGATCTCCCGTTCCGCAGCAAACGTCCAGCACCTTGTCCCCGGCTTTTATCCCGGATAATTTTACGGCGCTGATCCTGAGACCCTTCAGCCAAGGATCTATCATTGTAGAATAATTAAAAATAATCATGAAACCTTGATTTTGCTGATGTGCTCAACCGTTATCCAGGCGGACATCAGGCCGAATCCCCTTTTGTTGATTTCAAACGGTTTGATCTTTCTCGGACTTTTCAGGAAAACCAGCAGACAATAATTCTTGTCCCGGAATAGCCTGTAATATTTATTGATCTCCTCCTTGCCTAACCCGTCCTTCTCTCCGTATTTATCCAGAATCTGTTTTACTTTTTTAGGATTTAAATTAGAGAACTGCAAAACCTTAAAAACCTCGGCTTTAGCAGTGACTTCTTCCCCGGAGTTCTTGAAATAAACGATTTCTCCCTTTTTGATTTTATCCCAGGGGAGGCGTTTATTCTTATACCAGCGCGACTCCATCGTTTTCTCTCCCTTCAGAATTCTGGGAAGCAATCCCCAGGATTTTTTCATTATGGCCAGATGCTGCATGTTAAATTACTCTACCAAAAAATCGCCCTTCCGGCGACCTCAAACCCAGCCCGGTCTGTTGTTCTTCATTATTTTGACTTCAGAATAATGGTTTTTTGATTTATCTGCCCGGCTTCCACGGCTATTGGCACCTGGCCTCCGGTTGGCTGTTCTAAATTCGCCGGGAATTTATAGGTATTAAAATAGATAACATAATTGCCTGGCTTAATGGAAAAGATTGCCATGCCTTGTTCGTTGGTATCAATACTGCCTCCTTCCGGCGGCTTGCCGGGCCCCTCGCCGACATCCACTTCAACGCCTGCCACCGGTGTCTGATTTTCCGTTAATATCGTAACTCTCAATTCCGCATCGCCGACAATGTTTTCTAACTGACTTTCACCCTGATTTTCGCCCTGGGGAACCATTCCCTGATAAAGACCGCGGAGACCGTTGAAACAAACGACAGCCAGAAGAATCAAAATTACATCGAGCTTCCATCTGGTTTTCGATACGATAATGAAATACAACCCCAAAATAATTATCGGTACGGACAGAATAACGAAAGGGAAAGTAAAATAGCCAAGCGCCGTAGACAGAACCGGCTGGTTCAATAATTTAGGAAACACCCAAAAAAGAATTGCAAAAAATGCCAACCCCAAAAAATACCTGCCAATTCCCAATACTTTTGATAATTTATCCATATATTTTATTCTACCAAAAATCTCGGCCAAAGAAAAATCGCCGATTAACTCGGCGAACAAAAGAAGTCCCCTTTCTTTTAGTTTCTTATCATTACTACGCTTATTAAGAGATTTTCTTTCACAAATCCCGTCTTAATTCGGGTTATTTTATCAGCATGGTTTCCAATAAAATCAGCAAGCTGCTGAAAATAAGAAATATCAGAAAAGCAATCAGCCAATTTATTCTTTTGGTGAGAAATGACATGTTTTTATCTGCTTCCTCCCAGTTTTCCCCGGCGGTACTTCCTGCTGGAGTAAACCAACCGGGGTTTGGGAAATTGCCTGGTCGGAAATTCGGGAATCGTCGACACGTTCAATTTCTTCCGGATGAGCCATTCGATGGCGCGGATTTCTCCCTGTTCCGACGGCGTCACGAAAGAAATCGCCCGGCCTTTCATGCCGGCCCTGGCGGTTCTGCCTATCCGGTGGACGTAGTCTTCCGCCTGAGAGGGCAGATCATAGTTTATAACCAATTCTATGCCGATGACGTCAATCCCCCGCGCCATGATGTCGGTCGCCACGAGCACGCGGTATTTCCCGCTTTTAAAACCGTCCAGAGCGATCTTTCTCTGCGGAAAGGTGCGGTTGGAATGTATTTCCGCAGCCGAATAACCCATCTGGCTGATTGCCCGCGCTATGCGGTGGGCTCCGTATTTGGTTCTGGTAAAGATAAGAGTTGGGCCGGAATACTGGGCCAAAACCTTTTCCAGCAGGCGCAGTTTCTCTTCCCTGGCGACGATGAAGATATCCTGGGAAACGCTCTCAACCGTCGTGCCGGTAGGAGCTATTTCCACTCTTATGGGAAACTTCATGTTGGCCGAGGCAATGCTCATGATTTCCGGAGAAATCGTGGCTGAAAAAAGCATGGTCTGGCGTTCTCTCGGAACCGCTCTTAAAATCTCTCTTATCTGCGGCAAAAAGCCCATGTCCAGCATGCGGTCAGCTTCGTCAAGAATCAGAATGTTCACATTTTTAAGGGTAACCGTTCTCTGGTGCAAATGGTCGATCAAACGGCCGGGTGTTGCCATGATGATGTGGGGATTTCTCCGGATGGAAGCTATCTGGGGACCGATGGGAACGCCGCCGATCAAAACCGCGGTTCTCAGGCCGAGATAATTGCCGACTTTGCGGATCTCCGCATCGATCTGCAGCGCCAGCTCCCGGGTCGGCAAAAGCACCAGTCCCAGACCTTTGGTACTGGCCAGACGCTGAATCATCGGAATGCCGAAAGCGAGAGTTTTTCCCGTGCCTGTCTGGGCGATGCCCACTATGTCCTTTCCCTGAATGGCAATGGGTATGGATTGGTACTGAATGGGGGTCGGCGTGACGTAACGGATCTTTTTCAGAATTTCAAGAATCCCGGGAGCTATGCCTAAGCCGTAAAAACTTGAATTCTGCTGTTGGTTTGTATTATTCATATTATTTTTTCCGTTTTCTCTGAAATCAAATCGTTGAGAATTTTTTTGACGCGTTCGATGCTGTCCCAGTCGAAGATGGAAATCGGCATCAGGTTTTTGTTTAATTTTTTAAATTCGCCGATGATCCCGCTGGCCGCCTCTTTCGGGATGATATCGCTTTTGCTCAGGAAAAGATATTCCGGTTTCTCCAGAAGCAGTTTATTGTATGAGCCCAGTTCCGTTCGCACGGTCTCATAATCTGAAAGCGGATCAAGGGAATCGGCGGCAATGAAGTGAAACAGTATTTTCGTGCGCTCCACGTGCCGCAGAAATTTGATGCCCAGGCCCTTTCCCCTGGAAGCTCCCTCTATCAGCCCGGGAATGTCAGCCAGTATCAAATCGTAATAAACCCCGAGATTCGGCTCCAGCGTCGTAAAGGGGTAATTGGCCACTTTGCTTTTGGCGTTCGTCAGTTCGTTGAGCAGGCTCGTTTTGCCGACGTTGGGCAGCCCGACGAAGCCGACATCGGCGATCAGTTTCAATTCCAAATGCAGATTGAACGATTCGCCAAGTTCTCCTTCTTCAAAATCTTTGGGAGTGGTATTGGTGGCTGAGCGAAAAAGATAGTTTCCCCTGCCGCCTCTTCCTCCCTCGGCAACCAATCCGCGCTGGCCTATTTTAGTCACCTCAACGTCTTCTCCCGTATCCAGTTTATGCACTACGGTTCCGAAAGGAACTGACAGAATCAGATCTTCCCCGTCGCGGCCGTCGCGAAGCTGCGGCGTGCCATCCTTGCCGTTTTCCGCCTTGAATTCTTTTTTAAAGCGAAATTTATTCAGGGCGTTCAAGTCGGAAATTCCCTCGATGAAAATACTGCCGCCCTTCCCTCCGTTGCCGCCCGTCGGCCCCAGATTCATCTTGGTCTTGCTGAAAGCCACGGTTCCTTTCCCGCCGTGCCCCGCCGTAACCCTTATTTTAACGTCGTCGATAAGCATAGTTTATTTTACCAGCAAATTAATTTAAAAACTAAAAAAGTGGCTGGGATTTTCACTTAAAATTGTACTTTTTAAAAGTGAAATCTCTCAACCACCTTTTATGATTGATCGGACTACCTTAAAAAGATATCCGTTCCGTAAACCCGGAATAACGGTTAAATTGTAAGGATCTCCTTACGTATTCTTTATAGCACATCTGGAAAAATAGTCAACCTTCGGTTACTTTCGATTCAACTGTTTTAAAATTTTGGTGGCAGAAAGAGGTTTTTTGTCCTTGCCTAAAACGAACTTTATTTTAATGATTCTTATGTTTTTTTTCTTCCTTTTCCGGCGTTTCCGGTTTATCAATGCTGCCGCAGGATAAGTGGCCGGAGACACGACAATGTAGTCAAAATCTTCTTTCAAAGTGGGCCCGAACTTGTCTTCAATCTTTGTTATTCTGGCTCTTGCCCCAAATTCCTTTCTGATAAAAACCTCCAAATCCTTTTTTCTCTGCCTGAAGCCGCGAACCTTTCTTTTTTTGGTTCTCTTTGCCATGGCGTCTGAAG
>JAQUAA010000023.1 GCA_028687495.1 Minisyncoccota bacterium
AGGAGGAACAATAGGGAAAGCGGACAGATAGGCTTGGTCATGATGGTAGTAGCTTTGGCTTTGGCAGTATTGGCTCCTATTTTTGCCCAGCTTATAAAGTTAGCCATTTCCAGGAAGAGAGAATTTTTAGCAGACAGTTCAGGGGCTTTGCTGACCAGATATCCGGAAGGCTTGGCCAGGGCTTTAGAGAAAATTTCTGCCGATCCCAATTCTCTTTCTGTTGCTAGCGATGCCACTTCTCATTTATATATTGCCAATCCTTTTCGGGGAGAGGCAAAAAAATCGTGGCTCCATAAATTATTTATGACACATCCGCCGGTCGAGGAGCGGGTAAAAACATTAAGAGGGATGCAGATTTAAAATTATGGCTAAAAAAATCAGAGTAGGCATCATCGGCGTCGGCAATTGTTTTGCCGGATTAATCCAAGGCATAGAATACTATAAAAAACACAAAGACAAAAAACCCGTAGGGTTGATGCATACAAAAATCGGTCCTTATTCTTTTTCCGACATTGAATTCGTTTCAGCTTTTGACGTGGGGGCAAATAAAATCGGAAAAACTTTGGACAAAGCGGTTTTCGTTTATCCTAACTTGGTTAAATGGGTAAAGCTTCCCAAAAGCAAGGTGATAGTTAAAGAAGCGCCGGTTTTGGACGGAGTGGGAATTTACGTTGAGAACAGAATAAAACCGTTGAAAAACCCCACGCCGATCGAAGAATTAAGAAAAGAAATCGAAAAAGAAATCAGAAAAAGCAAGACCGAAGTCCTGGTAAATTATCTGCCCGTGGGCAGCCAGAAAGCAACCGAGTTTTGGGCGGAGATAGCCCTGAAAACCAAGACGGCCATGGTTAATTGCTTGCCGGCATTCATCGCTTCAAACAAAAACTGGGCTGAGAGATTCAGAAAAGCCAGAGTTCCGATTATTGGAGACGACATTAAGGGACAGATCGGAGCCACCATCGTCCACCGGGTTCTGGCGCGTCTGTGCGACGAAAGAGGGACGACGATTGATAAAACGTACCAGATAAACGTCGGCGGCAATACCGATTTCTTGAACATGCTGGAAAGGGCGCGCTTGGAAAGCAAGAAAATAAGCAAGACGGAAGCGGTGACGAGTCAGATACATAAAGATGTCAAATCGGACAAGATATATATCGGGCCATCCGACTTCGTTCCTTTTCTTGGAAATACCAAATTGGCTTTTATGAGGATTGAAGGAAGGATGTTCGCCGACGTTCCTTACTCCCTTGAACTGAGACTGGATGTTGACGATAAGGCCAACAGCGGAGGAATAGTTATCGATGCCATCCGCTGCGCTAAATTAGCTCGGGACAGGAAACTGGCGGGCTACATCCCGGTGAGCAGTTATTTCATGAAGCATCCATTGATCCAGAAGACCGACGACGAAGCCAGGAAGATAGTAGAGAACTTCATCAATAATAAAAAATAAATTTTGGAGAGGTCGCATAGTGGCCGAGTGCGTCCGCTTGGAGAGCGGATATACCTTAACCGGTATCGCGAGTTCGAATCTCGCCCTCTCCGCCAAGGTCTTTTTTACAAATATTAATCATTAAAACCATGAAATTTACATTATCCGTATTGCCCGAAAAGCTGGGCATTTGTCATTTCGCCAAAAACACTCCTATTCCTGAATGGGCGAAAGATCTCAGTTTCTGCTCCATTACCCGGACGTCAGACGAGTTATCAATCGTCTGCCCGCAGGATAAAATTCCGGGAGGAGTTTTATTCGAGAAGGACTGGCGGGCTTTCAAACTGGAGGGAGACGTTGAATTGTCTTCGGTGGGCGTCATCGCTTCTTTAGCAGCTCCGCTGGCGGAAGCCGGCATCAGCATTTTCAACGTTTCGACCTATGAGACCAATTACGTTTTGGTTGAGGATAAAAACCTTGATAAAGCCAAAAAAGCGTTAAGCGGATCCTGTGAGATTAAGGAATAAAGTTTCAAAAAGGCATGGATGAGCAAAAATTAAAGCCAGCCGTGGGAGTTGGCGTAATGATTTTGAAAGACAATAAAATTTTATTGGGCAAGCGGCATTCGGATCCCGACAAGGCAGACAGTGAACTTCACGGCGAAGGAACCTGGACCTTGCCCGGAGGAAAACTTCATTTTCAAGAAGGGTTGAAAGAGGCGGCTAAAAGGGAAGTGGCGGAAGAAACGGGTATTACAGTGAAAAACCTAGAAGAATTGATAAGCGTGTCGAATGACACGGTGCCCGATAAACATTTCGTCACCATCGGGTTTTTATGCACCGATTACGAAGGGGAACCAAAAGTAATGGAACCGGACGAAATCGTCGAATGGCAATGGTTTGATTTAAACAGTTTACCGTCGCCGATTTTCCCGCCGAGCGGGAAGGTGATTAAAAATTATTTGACTAAAAAGATTTATCAAGATGGCTAAAAACAAAATTAAAAAACTCAGGGAATATCAGAAACTTTGCAAACAGACGGCCCAGAAATTCAGGAGCAGAGAGAAAGAAATATTGACCTGGGGACTGGGGATATGCGGCGAGGCCGGGGATGTGGCGGGTTGCATCAAAAAAACTTTCTCGCATAAGAACGACCAAATTTCTGGAATCAGAGAAAACATCGGTGATACTTTATGGTATGCGGCGATGATTTGTAATTTCTTTGGCTGGGATTTGGACGAAGTTTTGGGGGAAAACATCGAAAAACTTAAAAAAAGATATCCCAAGGGTTTCAGTGAAAAAGACGCCAAGAGAAAAGGAATAGATTGGAACGAAAAATAATATGCTTCCCATTGTTTCAATTTTCAATCTCGTTTCCGCTTTGTTTTTCGGCGGAATTACCCTGAAGCTTTATCTTTCTTATAAAAAAAAGAAGGACGAAAATCTGGGTAATTTCTTCAAGGGTTTCCTTTCCCTAACAATTCTACTGGTTTTAATAGCCAGTCCCGGTTTGATTTTCAGCGATTTGAAGACGATTAGTTTGATGTATGCCATTTATCCATTTTTTACTCTTTTGGGAGTGGCTTATTTTGGCGTTATTCCCCTGAAAGTTCTGGGATGGAAAAAAACGAAAGAATTGTTTTTCAGATCGATGGTCGGCATCGCCGTGGTGATTACTTTTTTCAACATCATTGACTGGCAGCCGGCCATCGTTCATCAGCAAGCGCCCTTTATCTATTGGGAGGATACAAGGGGAGATGTTATGAATATCATTTTAGGTGCGGTTCTGGGATTAACCCTTTTATTAATCGCCGTATTTTTTATCAATCAGGGACTGAAATCTTCGGACAAGTTCGTCAAAATCAGAGCTTTTTTTATCGCCGCTGGCATCATCAGTTTAATCATGAGCGCCGGAACGAATTTTATTTTCGGCGCGTCGGCTCAGGAATATCTGGGAAGCATAATGGCAAACTTTTTCAATGTTCTGGCCGCCGTTTTGATTGCGGCCGGTATTTATTACAAACCCAAAACGTCTTCTTAAATGCTTTCTTCGCCTGTAGATGAAATTAAAAATCGTTTGGACATAATTGAAGTGGTGGGAAGCTACATTAAACTCCAAAAGACCGGAATTAACTACCGGGCCATTTGTCCTTTCCATTCCGAGAAAAAACCTTCTTTTTTCGTATCTCCCTCACGCCAAATCTGGCACTGCTTCGGGTGCGGAAAAGGAGGCGATATATTCGGTTTCGTAAAAGAGATAGAAGGCGTGGAATTCGGCGATGCCTTGAGGATTTTGGCCCAGAAAGCGGGAGTGGAACTGAAAAGAAAAACTCCGGAATACGTTCAGTGGAAAAGCGAGAGAGAAGATCTTTATGAAATATGCGAATTAGCCACCAGATTTTTTGAAAAACAATTGGGAGAGAGCAAGGTTGGTCTGGAGGCCAGGAAATATCTTTTAGCGAGAGGAATTAGCGAAGAAAGCATTAAAAAATGGAGGATAGGTTATGCTCCGGATGTTTGGCAGGGATTGTCTGATTTTTTGACTTCTCGGAGTTATGACCAGGAACAAATCAAAAAAGCAGGTTTGGGTTTGTCTTCCGAAAAAGGCTCTTTTTACGACAGGTTCAGAGGCAGGATTATTTTCCCCGTTTTTGATCTGAATTCGCAGGTGGTGGGGTTTGGCGGCCGTGTTTTCAAAGATAAAGACAATAAAGAAATCGCCAAATACGTTAACACGCCCCAGACCATGCTTTACGACAAGGGCAGGATTCTATACGGTTTGGACAGATCCAAGGTGGAAATAAGAAGAAAGGATTTTTGCATTCTGGTGGAAGGATACGTTGATCTGATAATGGTTTCTCAGGCTGGTTTCCAGAACGTGGTCGCCACTTCCGGTACGGCCCTGACTCCCTTTCAATTGAAGATTCTCAAGCGCTATTCCGAAAATTTGTTCACTGCTTTCGATATGGATGTAGCCGGAGATGCCGCCACCAAAAGGGGAATTGATCTGGCTCAGCTTCAGGGATTCAACGTTAAGGTGGTTACTCTTCCCGAAGACATGGATCCGGCAGACGCTGTTTTAAAGGATCCGAAAATATGGGAAAAGGCCGTGGAAGACGCCAAATCAATCATGGATTTTTATTTTGACAGCGCTTTCGCCAGATTCGACAAAGCAAGCGCCGACGGAAAAAAAGAAATTTCAAAAGTGCTGTTACCCGTCATTAAAAGGATTCCCAATAAAATAGTTCAGGCGCACTGGATAGGAGAGTTATCCAAAAGGCTGAAAGTCAAGGAAGAGAATATCGAAGAGGAACTGAAAAAGGCAAAAGTGGAAGAATATCCGGAAGGTCTGGGCCTGGAACCGGAGGAAGTTAAAAATCTGGTGCCAAAATCCAGGAAAGAATTGCTGGAAGAAAGGCTGGTTACCTTGATTCTAAGAGCGCCCCAGAACATGGAAATCATCAAAGAAGAAGAATTGAACAGAGTCTCGCCCCAAATCAAGGAAATTCTGGTACAATTGAAAGAGAATAAAAAGATTGAATCTGATTTCTTCAATTATCTTGCTCTGAAAGCGGAAGTGGAGGAGATTGAAGAAAAGGAAATATCCCCTGAAATTCAGTGTTGCCTGAAAGAGATTTTAGTGATAGAAATTAAAGACAAGTTGGATCAGATCTCACAGGAGATTAAAAGGGCCGAAGAAGAGAAAAACTGGAAGAGAGTCGAGGAATTAACCCAGGAATTCAACCAATTAGCCAAACAAAAATGCCAAAAATAAAAAAAAGAAAAATCCGCAGCAGAAAAAAATCAATGCGGAGCAAAAAGAAAAAAACCTCTCTCAAAAAGAAAAGGAAGTTGGTGATGAGAAAAAGAGTTAAATCTAAGGTGAAAAGAAAGATAAAGAGAAAGCAGAAGAGAAGGATGAAAAAAAGAGTAAAATTGGGCCGTCCGAAGAAAGTTTTCACTCCGGAAAAATTCCAGGAACTGGTTGAAAGAGGGAGAGAGAGGGGTTTCGTCACTTATTCTGAAATCCTTTATTATTTCCCGGAAGTGGAAAGGGACATCAAGGGGTTGGAAGAGCTTTACGAGGATTTGGACAGGCAGGGAATCAGGGTCGAGGAAGTGAAAGAATTGATTTCCGTCGAAGAAAAAGCCAAGAAAGTCAAAGAAGTCGAGGGAGGAATAGATCCCGTCCAAATGTATCTGAAGGAAATCGGCAAAATTTCCTTTGTTACGGCTAACGAAGAAAAAGAACTGGCTAAAAAAATCGAGAAGGGAGATACGGAAGCGAAAAAGAAATTAGCCAGAGCCAATCTGAGATTGGTCGTTTCCATTGCCAAAAGATACGTCGGGCGTTCTCCCAATTTAACCCTGCTCGACTTGATTCAGGAAGGGAATCTGGGACTGTTCCGCGCAGTGGAAAAGTTCGATTGGCGAAGAGGATACAAATTTTCAACTTACGCTACCTGGTGGATAAGGCAGGCGATTACCCGCGCCCTAGCTGATCAAGCCAGAACCATCAGAATACCGGTTCACATGGTGGAAACCATTTCAAAATACACCCAGGTGAGGCGCAGGTTGCTGCAGGATTTGGGCCGGGAACCTTTGCCCGAGGAAATTGCGGCTGAAATGGGGATAGAGGTGGAAAAAGTTTATCATATCCAGAAGATTTCCCAGGAAACGGTTTCGCTTGAAACGCCGGTCGGCGAGGACGAAGAGGATTCGGTTTTAGCCGAGTTCATCGAAGATGAAAAATCCGCTCCTCCTTCTTTGGAGGCAGCCAGGACTTTACTAAGAGAAAGGTTAAAAGAAATTTTGGTTGATTTGACGCCGAGAGAACAGAAAATCTTGGCAATGAGGTTCGGCTTGGAAGACGGGGTGACTCATACTTTGGAAGAAGTGGGGAAGGAGTTCGGAGTGACCCGAGAGAGAATCCGTCAGATTGAAGCCAAAGCTTTGGAAAAAATAAGAGATCACCAATCATTGAAGAAGTTGAAGGGCTACTAAAAATATTATACAATTTAAAACATTCCGGTGTAGCTCAATGGTAGAGCGACTCCCTGTTAAGGAGTGGGTTGTCCGTTCGAGTCGGACCACCGGAGCAAAATCAAAAATCGCCAAGCAGGCGGTTTTTTGGTAGAATGAAAATATGAGCAACACCTCAAGTCGCATATTTGCATTTATTTTCTTCGCAATAGTTTTGCTTTTGCTGCTTTGGATGCCTACGTGGACGAAAATAAATGTGGGAGATGCTCCGGGGGTAGTTTACAGTCCTCCATGGATCGGATTTCTTGTTATTCTTTTTGGTTTGGTATACGAAATATTCAGGCCAAGCTTGAATCTAGAAAGAGACACTAATTGGAAATGGATTTTGGCGGGAGTTTTTCTTTTTTTGATTATAATAACAATGATTGTTGTTCAGGAGATTTGGATGCCATACAAACAAGGATATTCTGTTTTTGGAATGAAGAGTTTTGAATTTCCTTTTGGAACCAGCAATATTCTCGTTTGGCCACAACTTTTATGGGACCTTCTTAATGTTCATTTTACAGATACAACAGTTTTGGCTTTATTGTTTGGAATTCTGTTTCTGACAAAATCAACTCCGCAAACGTCAAGAAGTTATAAGCTTATATTAATCGGCGCAGTGATATTTACGGCGTTTTTGATGTTTGGACATTTCGCATTTTTAATCTCCGGCATAGATCCGACTGGGGGATATTATTCCAGATTTACCAGAATGGAACTGCTTAGCCAATGGTGGTTTCAGTGGGACTTCTGGTCCGAACTGATAATCTTAGTAGGCGCGTTGTGGCTGCTTTTTAGGGGCAAGGGACTTACAACAATCATTAAATCTAGTTCGAAATAATAAACGCTACCTATCCTAGCCTTAAGGTTTAACCTTTTGTTTAAAGAGTGAGAATAAAAACGAGGGTTCTTTTAGAACAAGTTCCTCTAAGAACCCTCTTGGGTGCCTTCTCGCCTACAGCATTTATATTGCTTTTGTCGAAGAAGGTCATCTTTAAGATAGGGAATCAAAGATATTTTTTGAGCTGGTTCATGAAAGCTCATCCTGCTTTCTCTACTTTCTCTCTTGGCGTCCCACAGAAGGTGCAATACTTATCGTCCGTGTCTAACGGGAATTGGTTACCGCACTTGCACTTGGGTAGGGCCACCAGTTTCTTTCCACATTTACCACAGAATTTAATATCAGAGCTCATAACGGCTTTAGTTTTACAATCTGGACACCATTTTAATAACATTTTACCCTCCTTTTCGACTCCCTATCTCTATATAATTATATAATAAAAATATTAATTTGTCAATAATATATTCCGTATAAAAAGAAGATTTATTTAGGACAAGAAATGAGTTTTATGGCTCGTTTTTTGTTTTGGATCATATACGCTGAAATGATTGTATTTCCAATAACTTCTTCTTCATTATTGC
Source organism: Minisyncoccota bacterium (assembly GCA_028687495.1). GTDB lineage: Bacteria > Patescibacteriota > Minisyncoccia > Minisyncoccales > RBG-13-42-11 > JAQUAA01. Next base: position 7,876 of record JAQUAA010000023.1, read on the forward strand.
CACATACTCCTTATTCTGAAGAATTATAATAATTTTTGAACTGGGGAGCAGACAAAAATCGCCAATCAGGCGGTTTTTTGGTAGAATAAAAATATGGATAAAAAACTTTTATTAGAAACAGTCCAAAGTTGGCACATAAAACTAAAACCAGAATATAGAGGATTTAGGTGCGCAAGGTGTCAAAGATATATGCGCAAAGCATGGCATGTCTGGTTTGATTATAAAGGTCGTAAATGCGAAATTCATTTATGCAGAGAGTGTTATAAAAAATATGGAAAAGAAGATTAACAAATTTATATACTGGACGCCGAGGATTTTATCCATAATGTTTATTTGCTTTTTAGCGTTGTTCTCTCTGGATGTTTTTGAAGAGAATCTGGGTTTTTGGGGTACGCTACTGGGGTTATTTATGCATAATATTCCGGTATTTATTTTGGCAATTATTCTTTGGATATCCTGGAAGCGCGAAATTATCGGAGGAATTGCTTTCACTTTAGCCGGAGCATTTTATGCCGTAATGATATTGATAGAAATGACGAAAGAAGCATTTCAGTGGTACATGATATCCTGGATTTCGATGATTAGCGGCCCCGCTTTGATTATAGGAATTTTATTTATAATCAACTGGCTCAAAAAAAGAAACTCTTCAACAAACAGAATCTAAAAATTAAAAGCACCTGGGTCAGGTGCTTTTGCGTTGGTCAAACAGTGAATCTATTGAAGGTTTGTTTTGGGACGGATAAATTTAATATAGCCAAGGACGAAAGCGATGATAATACCCGCGGTTACAATTAAAAATCTGAATTGAGAATCTTCGGTCATCAGTCCCCGCATAATGCTGTATATTATGGTAAAAACTCCGCCCAAAAGAATTCCATCAGCAATCATTTTGATTTTAGCCAAAAGCGTTAAGCTTAATACCAGAATGATAATGGCGGCTATCAACGAGACAATTGAAACAACTCGGCTATAAGCTTTAAATTCTTCTTGAAATTGCCTCTGATTTTCATTAAATTCCACTCTTAAAGCGTGTTGTTCCGGGGTTTCCTCGCAGCAGTTCTCTACGTTCTCCAGTTCGACAGGATACTTTGGGGCTGTGGGCCCGGGATGGAAAGTATCGATACCTAATCCAACAAAGAGAGCGATGAGGAAGGCTAAAAATAATGTGTAGATCGGTTTTATCATTTGATTAGTATAATTTTACTGTTAATGTCGACCCCATTAAGGACAGCACCAACGCGTCCAACTGCTCTGATGGCAGCCCGCGTTATAAGCGTCGCTGCTTGTGCGATAACAATAACCGTTACAGTAGAATTGTGAGGAATTGGGACAACAGGCATTTCTCGTCCAACAGTAGCCGGATGAGCAGTGTTGGCATCCTACGCTGGTCTGGTTACCACCTCCTCCTCCTCCGCCTCCTCCGCCCCCGCCGGTATGGAAAAAGTTATAGATGGTTTGACAAGCGTGGTC
>JAQUAA010000024.1 GCA_028687495.1 Minisyncoccota bacterium
TCTGTGACCGTCAAAATGATATTTCCCCTCTTCCGGGAAAAACTCAATCGTATATAAAAACTTTTGAGGATTTTTTGTTTTAATCGCCCCGATAATCTCTTTATAGTTAACCTCCGTGTCGAAAACGTTTGCTTCCCGGCCGATTTTCTGGGGCGAGTGGCTGTCGCTGTTGGAAATCAAGGCAATTTTGTCCAAAGAAGAAAGTTGCCAATTCATCGGCGGATCCGAAGACAAACCGGTTTCGATGGCAAAAATATATTTTGAATATTCGTCAAAACATTCTTCAATCGAGTCAAAACCAGACTTTGAGCCGAAAATGGCGAACCAAGGCGTCCAAGCGTGAGCCGGCACAACCAAACAGTCTTCCGAAGCACTTAAAACGATCTTCAGTAATTCTTTGGCATCCAGGCCCAAAATCGGCCTGCCGTCTGATTTTAAATTACCGATCCAACCTAATTGGGCATTGATTTTTTCCGTCGCCTCAAAAGAGGGAGAGAAAATTATAATATGAATTTTTCTCACCCTGTTATTTTTCGAATAAATGCAGCTGATTTCGTTGGTAAGGATGAAACGCGTGCCACCGTCCTGTTTTTTCAACTTAAACAAACCGGTCTCAGCCGGCTCCAGTTTTTCTTTAAGAGATTTGAACCATTCGGGATGCGAAAAATCACCCGTACCCAATACTTTAATCCCCTTGATCTTCGCCCATTTATCAAGATTCTCCAAATCCATGTTCGGGGAAGTCGCCCGAGAGTATTTTGAATGTAGGTGGAAATCGGCAATGAATTTCATAGATAAAAATAAATCTGAGATATTGCTCCTAAAATGAGTATCAGTATTAAAAAGTATAACAAAAACGAAGGGATATTTAAACTGTATTCCGGGGTTCTTTCCCCCAGAATTTTGGCTTTTTTAAAAATCAGAATGATGATTATTCCTTCAATCGCACCGATAATCGTTCCTACAAAACCGATGGTGGTAATGAAACTGCGCAAACCCAGAAAATACAAAAGGAAAGGCACCCCGCAAGAAATCAAGAAAGAGAGGTTTTTCGAAAACTTTAAATCATAAATGAATGTATTCCTCAAATAAAGGCCCAGAACCAAAAAGGAATCGGCCAGAGTAATGACGCCAGCCAAGGCACCAAAGAAAATAATTTTCTCTCCCAAAAATGGCAGCAAGCCAGAAAGAGTATCGAAAGAAGTAACTTTTCCGCTCACCCCGAGAACCGCCATAATAAAACAAAAATAAAGAAAAAGAATAATTATCGTCGATAAAATTATTACTTTTTTCGTATTCTTTTTTTCTTCAGGAGTCTTGAATATTTCAATCATCTCCGGGATAGCCGACCAGCCGATCAAAGAAAACAAAATTACTCCGTATGGTAAAAAAATAGATGCTGAAGGATTAATGAGGGCGAAATTCGAGAGATCGAATTTGGGCAGGCAAAAACCGATGATGACGAAGATTACCAGAAAAAAAAGAATATTTGTGAAAATTTCAGCCGGAGCGATCGTTTTAATGCCGCGAAAAATAAAAAAGGACAAAACTATCCAAAAAACGAAAGCAAGTTGAAAAGAAGAAAAATTCCCCAGAGATGAAAATAATATTTTTAGAAAATCTCCCGCTAAAATAATATAGGCCAGAAGGGCGCCGGTTATTCCCACGATGACCGAAACGCCAGTTAATATCTTTTCCTTTTTACCTAAATATTTTTGAACTAAACCCGGCAGACGGCATTTTCCTTCCGTCCTCAGAATCACCTCCCCAAAGAACAAATGGATCAAGAGGACTGCTCCTCCCAAGATCAGAAAATAAAAAAGACCGGGGACTATCCCGCTTCTGGAAACGACGTAAGGGAGACCGAAAATTCCTGCGCCAACTACAGTCCCTATTAAAACCGAAGGACCGAGGAAAAAAATCTTATTGACTTTTTGCATTTTTATTTATTGTTTTTCTTTTCTAAAGAATTTTTCCTCCAACAAACCCAAGCCGAAAAAGATTATTAAAATCAAAAAGGTTGTCCAGACGGCCAACAGATAAAATTGGCTTCCGACGGCCATGCCCATGGCGGCTGTCACCCAGAGTCCGGCCGCAGTCGTCAGTCCTTTAACCGTATTATCTCCCCGGAAAATGGCTCCGGCCCCGATAAAGCCCATACCCACGGCTATGGCTATGATTATCGGAGAAGGATCAACGATATTGGATTCAGCCAGAAGCAGTGCGATGACGGTAAAGAGACATGAACCCAAAGCAACCAAACTGTAGGTCTGAAGACCGGCTTCTTTGCCCTTATGTTCTCTTTCCAGGCCGATTAAACCACCCAAAAGGCCAGCCAAGAACAGCTGAAAGACGAATTGATAATTATCGAAAAAAATCATTTTTAAACTTTGTATACCTTATAACCTTCTCTGACTTTTTGATCTACTTTTAAACCGATGGATTCACCCTTTTTGGCTTCATCTACCTTTTGATGCTCGGCTTCCATAGAAACGACTTCCTGGTTGAAATCAGTTTCTCCGCCGACAATTCTGATCGTATCTCCAACCTTAAGCTTGTCAGAAAGCTTGATTACGGCTACGCTGATGTTTCCGAAATAATGGGTGATTTCCCCTATTAATTTTCCTTCGATTTCTTCAGCCATAAATAATATTTTATTAAAAATTAAATTTATTTGCCGACCTTTACGTGGTTTGATTTTTTCTCTTTTTTAATTTGTTCAATTAATTTTCTCACCAATTCTTTAGGATCTTTTTCATAGATTATTTTTTTCACCCCTCGATATGGCCCAGTGGCGATTTCCCTTATCTTATCAGCCGTCCCTCCTGTTCCTTCAAGAACTCCGATTGGTTTTTGAATTTCGAAAGCAGTGGCAAATTCATGCAAAGTTCCCATTCTTCCGCAGATGATTATTACGCCGTCCGCTGATTTGGTCATGATCACATTCCTGCCCGCATAATCAGCTCCAGTATAAATCATGACATCAAAGGGCTCGAGAGGCAGTCGGTAAGTTTCCAAATGTGCTTTCTCCGAAGTGGCTGGGGAAAAACCGATATTAAATCCACCCCCTTCCTCGCAGCCCAAAGCGGCGAAATAAGGAACGCCGGTAGTCGCTCCGGTAACCAGATTGCATTTTTGACGGGCAATTTCCCGGCCAATCTCCTTGGCAAGATTTTCGATACCTTTACAACAATGATTTATTTCCGCAGCTCCGGAAACGACAATTTCAAATCTTTCTTTTTTTGCTTGGTTTTTCATATAACAATTCCATCTTAACACAATTTATGGAGACTAAAAATCCCGCCTCTGGCGGGAACTTTAGCGAGGGGGTAATAGCTTCAAATGAACTTGATGTCTACTTAAGTCAAGTTTGGACAATAAACCTGGCAGCTACTTTTATCTCCTTCATTAAAAACTATCTGTCCTTTGAGCATAAAGCTCGCACCCCCTCGCATATAATTTATCTGGATTAAAAATTTTTGTCAATTTTTAGTTTATCCACTGATTTTCCACAATCCTGTGCCCCTACTCTGAATCGAACAGAGATCCCAACCTCCGGAGGGTCGTGCTTTATCCGTTAAGCTATAGGGGCTTTTGGGCGACTAAAAACGTATTCCGACGATTACCTCTTTCATTCCTGATGATCCCGGTTTCTTTTATTTTAAAATTAACTTTTTCAGCCAGACCCGTTAATTCTTTCTTGGTAAAATAATGATAGTATCTTACGGTTTTTTTTCCCCATGGTTCTAAGAAGTCTCCGAAATCCAATTTTGAACCGAATAACTTCAAAACGAGAAATTTTAAAAAAATGAAAAACTCTTTCAATTCCCGGAAATTCCAAACGGTCAGAAATAATACGCCACCGGGCCTCAAAACTCTTCTCGCCTCTTTGAAAAACTGAGACCGAAGCCCTTTAGACGGTATATGATGCAAAACAGCGATACTGACAATCTTATCGAAAAAATCATCAGGAAATGGTAAATTTAAAGCATCTGCTACCTTGAAATCGGCTTCCGGATATTTGTTTTTGGCGATGTTAATTAATTTTTCAGAGCTGTCTACGCCGGAATAATTAACTCTTTTTTCTTTCAAATATTCGAAATAACGGCCGTTGCCGCATCCCAAATCCAGGACTCTTTCTCCGGGAAAAAAATATTTGTCGAGCAAAGACTGAGTTTCCGGCCAAATTGAGCTGCGAGTCGTCGAAAAATCATCGGCAATCAGGTTGTAATCATTCCTCGTTTTCTCCAATAAATATTTTGCGTAATTCTGATCCATGAATATTTTGGAAAATACAATCGTAGAATTATCAAGGGGCGGAATCAAAGATTCCGAGGATTTGGCTGTGTTGAAGAGAAGGATGGCAAAAAAATACCGACTCCCCTGTCCGGATAATATTTCTCTACTGAAAACTTATCACGAGATGGTTAAAAATAAAAGGATGAAAAAATCGGAAAAGATCGAAAGCTTGCTCAGAACAAGGCCGATCCGTTCCCTTTCCGGCATCGTCAATATTTCAGTGCTTACCAAGCCTTATCCCTGTCCCGGAAGATGTCTTTATTGCCCGATTGAAAAAGGCATCCCGAAAAGTTATGTTTCCGGAGAACCAGCAGTAGAAAGGGCAAAAAAATTGAATTACGATCCTTATCAACAGACAAAGAGGAGAATTGAAATGTTGAACTTTGAGGGACATCCTACCGATAAAATTGAATTAAGAGTAGTCGGGGGAACCTGGAGTTATTATCCCAAATCCTACCAAAATTGGTTCGTTAAAAGATGTTTTGATGCCTGCAATGAGAAAAAGAGTAAAGATATAAAAGAGTCTCAAAAAATAAACGAGGGGGCTGACCATCGGATGGTCGGTTTATCGATTGAAACAAGGCCTGATTTCATAAACGAAAAAGAGATTAAACGGCTGAGGGAATTGGGCGTAACAATGGTAGAACTCGGCGTCCAATCAATCTATGACAACGTTTTGAAGAAAAACTTGCGCGGACACGGAATAAAAGAAACGATAGCGGCGACAAAACTTTTAAAAGATGCCGGCTTCAAGGTTTTATATCAAATGATGCCTAATTTGCCGGGTTCGAATCAGAAGAGGGACGAAAAAATGTTTGAAGAACTTTTCCAAAATGCCGATTTCCAACCGGATCTCCTGAAAATCTATCCCTGTGCTTTGTTAAAAGAAGCTCCTTTGTACAAATTATGGAAAAAAGGCGGATATAAACCCTATACGCAATCGCAGTTAATCAAACTTGTCAAATCGATAAAAAAGAGCATTCCTTACTACGTCAGAATCCAGAGAATAACCAGGGACATCCCTTCTTCGTCCGTGCTGGGGGGAGCAGCCAAGATCTCCAACTTGCGGCAGCTTCTTTCTCAAAAAATAAAAAAAGAAGGTTGGCAGTGTAAATGCATCAGGTGTCGGGAAGTGAAAGAAAAATATAACCCAAAAGAAAAAGTATGTCTTTTCAGGGAAGATTATCTGGCTTCGGGGGGAAAAGAAATATTTTTAAGCTTCGAAGACAGAAAAAGAATGAAACTTTACAGTTTGCTCCGGCTTAGAATTACTTCCGGCAGCAAGGCATTTATCAGGGAAGTTCACACTTACGGCTTTCAACTTCCGATAAACGGAGATTCGTCCTCTCTTATCTCGCCCCAACACAAGGGCCTCGGCAGAAAACTGATGAAAGAAGCTGAAAGGATAACCAAAAAAGAATTGAACTTAAAAAAAATCGCCGTGATCTCCGGCGTAGGCGTAAGGCCTTATTTCCGCGGCTTGGGATATGAATTGGAAAATACCTACATGGTTAAATCACTTTAATTTTTCTTTCAGCCTGTTCCTGGCTTGAACTTTTTCGCGGAGAGAAATCAGGCTTTTTTCGATTCCCCTTTCCATGATCTCCAGGGTTTTGTCGTAAGTGGCCCTATCAACGGGAAAGGGAGTGCCATCCTTGCCTCCCACGGAAAACGTGTATCTGGCCGGGTCCTCATAGGAAGGTTTGGCGCCATAAATTATTTCCGCCACCAGGGATAAAGCCCTGATGGTTTTCGGGCCTATTCCTTTGAGGGATAAAAGTTGCTCGAAATTCTTGGGATCCTGTTCTTTGGCGGAGAATATCGTTTTTTCCAGTCTTTTTATGTTGAACTTTTCCTCAACCACCGGATGCCAATGAAATTCTTTGTTATAAAGCTCAATTTCAGTAAGGTTCTTTGCCCTTTTGAGGGTTTGAATAAGGTTTAAGTCTTTTAAGAACTTTTTTGGCTCTTCTTTGACTAATTGAGTGGAGATTTCTTTATTGCCCCTGCTGGATTTCGCGACTAAATTCAGCGGATTGACTTTGATTTCGGCCGCAATTCCCGAATGGGGCTCCTCGACAAAATCCAGTTTCTTTTCCTCCTGCTCTCCCACCGAAGAAAACCAGTGGTAACGTCTGGCAGTTTGACTTTGAATGTTCATCCCCTGCTGAATGACGACCCAATTTCCGGATTTGCTGAATAAAAAATTATGCTGATAAAGCTGGTGACCCGACTGGATCAAACTCGAATCAACCTTGGCCGCCATTTTGGAAGCATAAATTAAAGAAGGAGCAAATTCAAATCCTCGGGAAATCCCGTAAGCCGTAATTTCTTCCGGCGTTTTCCTCGATTCTCTCTTTCCCCCGCAAACGTAAAGGCCCAAGCTGTCCTGAATTTCAAAAAGACCCGCTTTGAGGGCTCCCAAAGTGGTGACGGTCAAACCGGAAGAATTCCAATCAAAACCCATAACACAACCCAAGGACTGAAACCAAACCGGGTCGGATAATCTTTTCAGAAATTCCTCCGGTCCGAATTCTTCGACAACGGCCCTGGCAATGCCCCGTCCCAGCCTTTTCATTCTTTCAAAAAGCCAGCGGGGACAGCGACCGTAGTCTAATGGAACTGTAGCAATTCCTGTTCTCATGTTTTTTGATTTATTCCCCTTTGATTACCGCCAGAGGCACTAATCTTACCACTTTCTTTGACAAACCGGCGTTATGAATCACCTCCACCACGCTGTCGATATCTTTGTAAGCCATCGGCGCCTCTTCAGCAATCCCCCGATAACTCCGGCATTTGACTATTATTCCTTTTGATTCCAAATTTTTGACGATTTCCTCGCCCGACATTCTTCTTGTCGCTTCATGGCGGGACATAGTTCTGCCAGCTCCGTGGCAACTAGAAAAGAAAGTTTCTTTTCCCCCTTCCGCTCCCGCTAAAATATAAGAGGCGGTACCCATGCTCCCCGGAATCAAAACCGGCTGTCCGCTTTCCCGGTATTTCTCCGGAATTTCAGAATGGCCGGGAGGGAAAGCCCTGGTAGCTCCTTTTCGATGCAGGCACAATTCAACTTCCTTGCCCGAAACATTGTGCTTTTCAATTTTGGCGATATTGTGGGCCACATCGTAAAGTACGGCCAAGGAAGACGCTTTTTCTCCCACTACTCTCTTCCAGGCGGATCTGACGAAATGGGTAATCATCTGACGATTAGCCCAGGCATAATTGGCTCCGCAGGCCATGGCTGAAAAATATCTCTCGCCCTCCGGAGATTTTATAGGACAGGCGACCAATTCTCTGTCTGCCAGTTTTATCCCGTATTTAAAAGTCGCACCCATCATTAATCTTATGTAATCCGTGGCAATCTGATGGCCGAGTCCTCGGCTACCTGTATGAATCATGATCACGACTTGGTCTTTGAACAAACCGAACGTTTCGGCAATCTTGGCATCAAAAATTTCTTCAACTTTTTGAACTTCTAAAAAATGATTGCCAGAACCCAATGTTCCCACCTGGTCCCTTCCTCGATTTTTAGCGTGATCGGAAACAGTGGAAGCGTCGGCCCAGGGAAGTTTTCCTTGGGATTCACAGTTCTCTAAATCTTCTTTTTCTCCGTAGCCTTGCTCAACCAGTCTTTGGCCGCCCTGTTCCAAAATTTTGTTGATTGAATTGATATCAACTTTCATTTGCCTTCCCCGGCCAAGTCCCGATGGAACTTCATTTTGAATTTCAGTGGCCAATTTATCCAAATACGACGGTCTGATGTCCTTCTCGGAAAAATCAGATTTCAATAATTTCATGCCGCAGTTTATGTCATAACCGACTCCTCCCGGCGAAATTACACCTTCTTTCATGTCCATCGCCGCCACTCCGCCGATGGGAAAACCGTAACCTTCGTGCATATCGGGCATGGCGATGCTGTAATTGACGATTCCCGGCAGGGTCGCCACGTTCACTAGTTGCGAAAGAGACTTATCCCGAAAAACGTCTTCCAGCATTTTTATTGAAACGTAAGCACGGGCCGGAACTCGCATATCCTGCCTGAAAATTTTTGGAATCTCCCACAAATAATCGTTTATTTTTCTTAAATCAGTTATCGAAAGCATTGAAGATTGAAATGAATTATAAATTCATTGAAGTCTTCGAAATCATATATCAAATAAAACTGTTGCTTCCCATGTTTTATCTTGGTTTTGATGAATATCAAGATTGTGGTGGGTTACGGCTTTAATATCTTCGCCGAACCTCTCCACTTTTAAACCCGTCAGTTCCCCTTCAGCTTCCGTGTCGGTAAGTTTTCCGAATTCAATATTTTTGTAGATTTCCTTGTTGATTTGAATCAAATACAGAACTTCGCTCAGAAAATCAACCATTAAAGACGAAAGATCTAAGGATTCTATCTTAATTCTTCTTGTTGTTTCTGTGTCTTCCGTTTCCGGTTTCATACTCTCTTCCATCCCCAACATCATGTTAAAAAACAATTCCTCTTTTGTCTGCCCTGAGGCCTTTATTTTCAGATCGGCTTTATGCTCTAAAATTTCATAATTTTTCATGGATTTAATTTAGCAAACTCTTCGCGAACAACTTTTCTGTCATCCCAAGGAATTTTTTTGCCATGAGCTTCGACTATCCAGGGCTCTGAACCCTTACCAGTAATCACAACCGTATCTCCCGGCAGGGCTAATTCCAACGATTTTTCAATCGCCTTTCTCCTGTCCAGTATTCTTCAATTACATCATTTATTATCGTATCAACTGATTCATCCAACCTACTTTTACCTTTTGCACCACAAAACTCTCTTTTTGAAGATAAAGAACTTATATTTCCATAC
>JAQUAA010000025.1 GCA_028687495.1 Minisyncoccota bacterium
AAGGAATACGGCTGAAAGAATATTTAAAAATCTGCGTATTAATATATTAGGATAGTTATAACCCAATGCCTGAAAATGAAACATTTTTAGACAAAAAGGACGAGGAATTGGTCAAGCTGATACTTAAAGATAAAGAAGATTATCGGTATTTGATACAGAGATACGAAGATAAATTGATGAGGTACATAATCAGGCTGTGCGGGGCTAAGAGGGAAGATGCGGAAGACATTCTCCAAAACGTCTTCCTCAAGGTTTATCAGAATCTGAACGATTTCGACACGAGCCTCAAGTTTTCATCTTGGATTTACCGCATCGCTCACAATGAAACGGTGAGCTTTTTAAGGAAACTGAATTCAAGGCCGAAAACGATTAATTCCGAAACAGCTTCCTTTATCCTCAACGCTGTCAGAGCGGATTTGAATATGGAGCAGGAAATAGACAAGAAAAACCTTGCGGAAAAGATCAACGAAACCGTCAACGGTCTCGAGGGTAAATATCGGGACGTGCTTGTCTTGAAATATCTGGAGGACAAGGATTACCGGGAGATTTCCGACATTCTCAAGAAACCGCCGGGAACCGTCGCCACCTTGCTGAGGAAAGCCAAAGAACAACTTAAAAAAGAAATATTAAAACATGGATATTTCTCAAAAGACATTAAAAACAATTGAAGAAAAGAAAATTACGCCCGAGCCGAGATGGCATTTCCTGCTGAAGGACTATTCTTTGTGGTTTTTCTTCGTTTTCTCGGTCATTCTGGGGGCGATGGCCGTAAGCGCGGTGCTCTTCATGCTTACCGACAGCGACTGGGACGTTTACGAATATCTGGACAGGACCTTGTTCGAACACGTTTTTGTTTCCATGCCTTATCTCTGGATTTCCATTCTCTTGTTCCTGCTGTTCATTGCCTATTACAACTTTGAACATACCCGCAGGGGATACAAATACGAAATTTACAAGATAATATGGGGTAGCGTTTTGATAAGTATAGTTTTGGGAATTCTTCTCTTTTTCGGTGGTTTGGGGGAAACGATACATGGAATATTTTCAAGACAGGTGCCGTTCTACAATAATATTGTTTACGACAAGAACGACGTCTGGGACAATCCCCAGAAAGGATTATTGAGCGGGGAGATAATGAGCATAGAAAATGAAAATGAATTTTTACTCCGCGATTTCAGAGGAAACGTCTGGCAAATCAGAAAGGAGGAAAGCTTGCAATGCCTGGATCGTTGTTTTGACGAATCCCTCGTCCAGACGGGAATGCAAATAAAATTGATCGGTCAGATAGGAACCGACAGCGTATTTTTCGTCAAAGCAATCAGGCCCTGGTACAAGAGATAACGAATGAAAGAAAACCATTCGACCTGCGTAGTAATAAGTGAAAGGTCGAAGGGATAAAAAATAAAACAATAAAACATATGCTGCTGAGGAGAGAGAGAAGCCCTACCTAGGGCGAAAAGCGAGGGTCGTTATCTTCCTAAAAATTGTGCCGCAAGTTAAATCATAACCGGCCAAGCGGTTTCTGCCGCAGAAGGGAAAAGATAAAAGTAAATCCCTCGTTAGCATCTTAAAATCGAAACTAACCCGTAGTTCGCGGGTCAGTTTCGTGTAATCAGTCGCCAATAGGGCGATTTTTTGGTAGGATAAAGTAGGCGATGAGATAAATAAAAACTTGGTATATGGTAATGAAAGAAATATCAAACCGGAGATCGGTGAGGGAATACAGGGACAAAGCAGTGGCTGAAAAAGACATCGTTGAAATCATAAAGGCGGGGCAGTTCGCTCCGACCGCGCGCCACAATCAGGCGGTTGAATTCGTGGTGGTTAAAAACCAAAAAATAAAAGATAAAATTTTTGAAATCGTCGGTCAGGAATTCGTGAAAGAGGCTCCCGTCCTGATAGTTCCCGTCACCGACAAAACCAAGACAAATTGTTCGGTTCAGGATTTATCGGTCGCTTCCGAAAACATGTTCCTGCAGGCAACAGCTCTGGGACTGGGAACAGTCTGGAAGGCATTGAAAACCGAGTTTGCCGAACTAGAAGAAATAAAAAAACTGCTTGGAATTCCTGAACAATTTACGGCTATTAATATCATTCCCTTGGGTTATCCCGAGGAAAAACCCGTGCCCCACAAGGTTATAGATTTTGACGCCGGGAAAATACATAAAGAAAAGTGGTAAAATTAAGTAACGGTCGATGTGATATCATAAATAATATAATAAACATGAATCAGAAAACTTTTTGTTTAATCGCCGGACTGATCTTTTCCTTCGTGGCGGTCCTGCATTTGGGAATGTTTATTTTGGGCCAGAGTGTCATCGTCTTCGGCCAGCAGACGCCCGTCTGGTCCAACGTGGTAATTGCTCTGTTTGCAGCCTATTTCGGTTATCAGGGGTTAAAATTGAGAAAATAGGCGATGAATATGAATAATAAAATATTAGCAGTTGTTTTAATTTTAATCGTCGCAGGATTAATTTATTATTTCGGTTTTCATCAAAAGAAAACGACTGAAGAAACAAATACAAATATGGGCAATGATCAATTGAAAATAGAAATTCTGAAAGAGGGGACGGGGGAGCAGGCCAAAAACGGCGACACGGTAGTCGTGCACTATACGGGAACCCTGGAAGACGGAACGAAATTCGATTCAAGCCTGGACAGAGGACAGCCTTTTTCCTTCGTTTTAGGCGCGGGACGAGTCATTCCGGGCTGGGATCAGGGAGTTCTGGGAATGAAGGTGGGCGAAAAAAGAAGACTGACCATTGCTCCGGAACTGGCTTACGGTTCCTCGGGTGCCGGCAACATCATCCCGCCCAATGCCACCTTGATCTTTGAAGTCGAGCTTTTGGAAATCCAGTAGCATAACAATCATGAAATTAAAAGGTTTTATTTCCTTATTAATCGGCGTTATCCTGATAACGGCAGGTATCTGTATTTTAGTCAAAAAACCGCCTTGTCTTTTCGCGCCTAAAGGAGAAATTGAAGACCTTGGAAATGCTTCGGAAAAAAGCGATCTCATCCGCGTTGATGCGCCCCAGCCCAACGAAACGATCGAAAGTCCGTTAACCATAAAAGGGGAAGCCAGGGGATACTGGTTTTTTGAGGCCAGCTTTCCGGTGAAATTATTGGACGGAAAAGAAGAGGTCATTGCCACTGCCGTAGCTCAGGCAAAATCTGACTGGATGACCGAGGATTTTGTGCCTTTTGAGGCTAATTTGGAGTTTCAGAACCCTATGACGGAAAAAGGAACCCTGATCCTTGAAAAAGACAATCCTTCCGGTCTGCCGGAGAACAGCGACGAGTTAAGGATTCCCGTGATTTTTCAAACCGCGACCAGAACCGTGAAATTGTATTATTACAATCCGGAGCTTGATAAAGATGAAACTGGAAATATTTCCTGCAGCAGAGCAGGGCTTGTTGCCGTAGAGAGAACCGTTTCCGTCACCAAGACGCCGATTCAGGACACCATTCGGCTTTTGCTTCAAGGCGAACTTACAGACAAAGAAAAAGCGAACGGCATTGCCACGGAATATCCTTTGGAAGGCGTTTCCTTAAAGGGAGCTTCCTTGAATGAAGGAGTTCTGACTCTTCAATTTGACGATCCCAACAATAAAACCGGCGGTGGATCTTGTAGGGTGGGCATATTGTGGTTTCAGATAGAAGCCACGGCAAAGCAATTCCCCGAAGTTCAAGAAGTGAAGTTTATACCGGAAGAACTCTTCCAGCCGTAAAGGTCGGATAATAACAAACATTTAAAAAATATCATGAAAGGTTACGTAACAAACATAGAAAAAAATACCTTGGAAAACGATAATTTTCGCAAGGTTCTCTACAGTGCGAAACACAGTCAGTTGGTTCTGATGAGTCTTCTGCCGGGAGAAGAAATAGGCATGGAAGTCCATCCTGACAACGACCAATTTTTCCGTTTTGAAAAAGGACAGGGCAAATGCATCATTGACGGCAACGAATACGAGCTGAAAGACGGTACGGCAGTCGTCGTTCCGGCAGGCAGCCAACACAACATCATCAACGTTTCCGCCACCGAAGAGCTCAAACTTTACACCATTTATTCCCCGGCGCATCATAAAGACGGCATCATACGCAAGACAAAGGAAATAGCCGAGGCCAACGAGGCGGAATTCGACGGAAAAACCACTGAGTAAAAAATGAACAGCAGACCGATAAAATTATCCCCCAACTCTTTGAATCTGTATTACGAATGCCCGCTTTGTTTTTGGCTGGAAAAAAGGATGGGAATCAGAAGACCCCAGCCTTATCCTTACGCCTTGAACGCGGCAGTGGACGTGCTTTTGAAGGAGGAATTCGACAAATACAGGAAAAAGAAGGAGCTTCATCCCTTGTTAGTGGCGCATAACGTTCCGGCAAAACTCTTTCCGAACCAGAAACTGCTGGACGAGTGGAGAAACAATTACAAGGGCATCCGTTATTACGACCCGACCCTGGACGCCACGCTTTTCGGAGCGGTGGATGATGTTCTGGAGTTTACTGACGGCTCTTTGGCTCCGCTCGATTACAAATCAACGGGCAGCAGGGTGCCGACGGTTTACGACCGTTTCCAGCTGCAAATGGATATTTATACTTTTCTTTTGGAGAAACAGG
Source organism: Minisyncoccota bacterium (assembly GCA_028687495.1). Taxonomy (GTDB): domain Bacteria; phylum Patescibacteriota; class Minisyncoccia; order Minisyncoccales; family RBG-13-42-11; genus JAQUAA01. Next base: position 4,621 of record JAQUAA010000025.1, read on the forward strand.
GATATAAAACCATGAGAAAAGGCTGTTTAGCTTTCTACATCGTTGACAAAGAAAACGGCTTCAACGACAAGCTGCCCTTCCGGAAGGAAATTCACATGATCGATACCGATCCTTCTTACGTTCAAGGTCTTTTCGAAGAAGCGGTCAATTTATTGAGAAAGGAAGCGCCGGCTACCCACAGTCCAGACTGCCAATACGGCCGCTGGTTGGGAGAACTGTCCGAGCTTTAAATGACAAGAAAGATTAAGATCACAATTTTATTGATAATTCTAGCGTCTTTCGGCGTCGCTTTTTATTTTTACCCTAAAATGCCGGATACCATGGCTTCCCACTGGAACGCCAAGGGTCAAGTTGACGGTTACATGTCAAAGTACTGGGGATTGTTTCTGATGCCCTTTATTTCTCTTTTAATGGCGTTATTGCTCGTTCTAATTCCCAAAATCGATCCTCTCAAGGAAAACATCGTAAAATTCAGAAAATATTTTGACACCTTCGTCGTTCTTATTTTATTGTTCTTGCTTTACATATATTCTTTGACGATCGTCTGGAATCTGGGAAAGACTTTTAATATGACCTATGCGATGCTGCCGGCTTTCGCCGTTCTTTTCTATTATGCCGGCGTTCTGGTGGAAAAAGCCAAAAGAAACTGGTTTGTGGGCATCAGAACTCCCTGGACACTGACTAACGAGGAAGTCTGGGACAAAACTCACAGAATGGGCGGCAAATTGTTCAAAATCAGCGCCGTAATCAGTCTTTTCGGGCTCCTGTCCTATGAATATGCTTTTTGGTTCGTTTTGGTGCCGATAATATTGATGACGGTTTACCTTTTTATTTACTCTTATTTTGAATTTCAGAAGATAAAACGAAATGGAAAAAGTTAAAAGAAAGCTTTTTGTCGGGATAGATCTGGGCTGGAAGGAAAAGAAAACGACGGGCCTGTGCGTTTTGGAAAACGAAACGCCTGTTTTGTTGAAAGAAGTTTTCGGGAAAGACGTCGTTAAAACGATCAACCCCTATTTAAAGGATACGAAAGTCATTGCCGTTGATGCTCCCTTGACTCGGGGAAAGGGTAAGGGCAAGATGCGGCTTTTTGAAAAGTTTTTATCAACCGGTGTTTTTCGCAGGGAAAAAGCCAATCCCGTGCCGCCGATTCTCATGCCGGAATTATCCAATATCGCAGAAGAAGTGGCTGAAGAGCTGAAGGAAAGGGGATTCGCCCTGAATATAAACTTAATAGAAATTTCCACTCATCTTATCAGGAAACTCTGCCAGGGGAATTCTGTTTTTAAAAATTCTCTCGCTAAAAACGAAAATCAGGAATCTGCTTTTATCTGCGCCGAAGTGGCCGTTCTCCATTCTGAATTCCAAACCCGCTGGCTGGGATACAAGGACGGCTTTTTGTTTCTGCCCGAAATGTCTTTCTGGCAAAATGACTGGAAAGATAAATTCTACCGGGCCTGGAAAGAGAAACCCTCCTTGAACTATCGTTATCTTGTTACCAATATCTTCCATTACTAAATTTGCTGTGATATAATAATAAAATGACCATGATAACACCGACAATCGCTTCGTTCCTGGCGATGATCATCCCGGCATTCGCCAGCCTTATTTTATTCGTTCACATCCGAAGACGCAAAATACTGTTCGATAAATCTTTCTTTTGGAATTATGCTTTCGGTTTCGCAATCATAACCCTGAGCGGCTTTCCCATATATTTGATTAATTTGGGAATTCAAATTTCATATAATTCTTTGCTCCTTCTTTTTGCCCTCAGTTTTATCACCGCTTTCGCCGCCTATCTTTTGTTCTACAGGGGCACTATTTTACTCTTTACCACGGACAGATTCGTAACGACGGCTTTTCCCAACATTATTCTTCCGTTTATTTCGCTTTTTGCCATGGCTGCGTTGTTTTACATTAAGCTTCCGACGATTCTCATCTACACCGCCATGGCTTGGGGATTTCTTTTCCCCAACAATATGTATTTGAGCGCGCTTTTTCTTTACTTTTTTGCCAAAGGAACGCCGCTGGGCGGAACGAAAAGAAGATTTTGCACTTTTATCCTGACCGTCGGCTGGTTCATCATGCTTGGTTTGGACATCATTCTCTGGATCAACGCCGCTCTTTATCTCGATCCGAATTTATGGATATTGAAAATAGCTTCCATGAAGGGATGGTTCCTCATGCGCAGCCTCTCTTACCTTATAATTCTCATCGGCGTTCTTCTTCACTACAGATGTTTTAAAAATTCTTCCGTTACCGCCAATCCTTCAAAACAATGAAACAAGCAACTCTTTGTTTGCTAATAAAGGATGAAAACGGAGAAAAAGAACTGCTTTTAGCCATGAAAAAGAGGGGATTCGGCGTAGGTAAATGGAACGGCGTCGGCGGCAAATTGGATCCTGAAAAGGGGGATAAGGACATCGTTGGAGCAGCCATACGTGAGACGGAAGAGGAAATCGGCGTCAAAACCAGAGATTTGGAAAAAGTTGCCGTCTTAAATTTCCGTTTTCCCTATAAGGAAGAATGGAATCAGGATGTCCACGTTTTCCTTGCCAGAAACTGGCAGGGAGAACCCAGAGAGAGCGAGGAAATGATGCCGAAGTGGTTCAAAGAAAGCGAGATTCCTTTTGATGAGATGTGGGACGATGATAAAATCTGGCTGCCTCACGTTCTGGAAGGCAAAAAACTGGAAGCAGATTTTATTTTCAGAGAAGGTGAAAAGATAGACAGGCAAAATGTAAGATTTGTATAAATCATTCCCAGTCGTCGGCGAATAATTCGTAGCCGCCGATCAGAACGGGAGTAGAGAACAAATACCAGATTATTATGTCGTCCAGCGGAAAAACCTTGCCTGCCAGACTGAAACTCAGGAAATACTCTCCCGGCCACCACCAGCTGCCGATCCTCAAGGAAACAAGTTCGTAGACGAAGAAAATTAAAGCGAAAAAAGCAGTGGGCAAAACTGCTTTTTTGATTTTATACAAGGAAGGTATTGTAAGAAAAAAGATCAGAGAGGGGATTATGAGGACGGGTACGGCCAGCTGAAAATAATTCAGCGCTATTACTTCATGATTGTAAAAATAAAGGCTGTAAATAAGGACTGCGGCCAGACAGTATATTCCCAGCAGGTACTTCAGTCTTTTTGAAACAAAACCTGCGGTGTCCCGGTCAACGAAGTATTCGTAGAAGGAAAGCACCCAGAAAACGTTGAGAAACGCAAAGAGCATGTTTTCCAAAGGAATCAGGTCGAACGGTCTGGGGAAAATGGACTGTACATCCCAGGCATTGGCCAATCTCGCAGCAAGTTCAATTGGAGGAGCGAAAAAGAGAGTGGAGATAACGGAAAACAAAAGGATTTTTCTTCGGGATCTGTTAAGCCACAGGAAATTCACTAGCGCGGGCGGCAGGAGAACAAGCAGAATGGAGTAGAAATAATAGGGTTTCAGGAAATAAATCAGAACGCAAGCAAAAATGACATAGAGGAATAAACAGATTATTTTTTTCTTTTTCGCCGCGTCCATATTCTAATATTATACAAAATTTACCTGAATTGGTAGAATGGGCTATGAAAGAAATCAAGTTTTTAAACTGCCGGATCGATCTTTCAAAAAAAGTTTTTTCACCCAGGGTTGAAACCGAATATTGGGTAGAAAAAGCGATAAGGGAAATCAAAGGAAAAAACTTGAAGATATTGGATGTCTTCGCCGGCAGCGGCTGCGTCGGCATAGCCATTTTGAGAAACCTGAAAGACAGCCGGGTTGATTTTGCCGATATCGATGAAAACGCTTTGGCAGAAATAAGGATAAATGCGGAGAAGAATGAGATTCCGGCTGGCCAATACAGAATCGTCAAATCCGATCTTTTTGAGAACCTAAAAGGTAAAAAATATGACGTCATTTTCGCCAATCCTCCTTATGTGGCGGAAAGAAGAATGGAAGAGGTGGATAAGGATGTTCTGGAGAATGACCCTGGGATCGCTCTTTTTTCCGGCAAGGAAGGATTAAATCACATTGACAAATTACTTAAAAAAGCTAAAAATCATCTTACGAATGGAGGATTAATTTATTTTGAATTTGATCCCAAACAGAAAGAAACGATAAAAGACATTTTAGAAAAAGAAGGATACGATAATTTCCAATTCAGGAAAGACCAGTTCAAGAAATACCGCTGGATCAAGATAGTAAAATAAGGCACTTTAAACAAAAAGAGGAGGGCTAATATGGATAATCTCTGGCTGATACTGACAGGACTGATTGCTTATCTTTTAGGTTCCATTCCTACGGCCTTTCTGGTTGTCAGAAAAGCCAAGGGAAAAGCGGTCTGGCTGGAAGGTTCCGGTAACGTCGGGACCATGAACGTTTACCGAGCCACCGGCTCTCTCTGGTTAATGGCTCTGACCCTGGTTGCCGACATGGGTAAAGCGGCCCTGGCTCTGTATGTCGCCGGGTTGATTACCGATTCGGCTTTCGGCCAGG
>JAQUAA010000026.1 GCA_028687495.1 Minisyncoccota bacterium
TTCGGCTATTGCGCCGAGAATCAGTTCTTTGATTCTTTCTTTCTCTCTGACGCCCTTAATTTGTCTGGTTACGACTATTAACACCGCTTCCCTCCTTTCGTTGTTGGTTTGATTAGTAAGATTACAACAATTTAATAAAAAATCAATATTAAAGCCGCCTCCGTGTTGAGACACTCGGGCGGCCTTATATTTTGATGTTTTCCTCCTTTCCAGCTAATTGCCGCTGAGTTCGTCGCCGACCATGCCCATGGCCCAGAAAAGCTGCCAAGATGCAGTCGTATACTCCTTCCCGGTTTTCTCCCGTTCCTTCCTTTCATACTCCACCATCGTTTTCCGGAAGTCGTCGTAGAGAAGGCCCAGCGTTCTGAGAACGGAAAAGAATCTGCTTTTGAACTGCTTGGTTACCTTTGAAAATTCTTCCGGCGGATAGTATCTCGTTATCATCTGCTGCGTAATGTTCGCTTCCTGAGCTCGCAGGATATCTATCACTCTGCGCAAAGTCCTTACCTTGCGCGTTTCGTAACCTTCCAGGAGAACTTTGAATTCTTCTGCCTCCTGTCGGGTTCCAAAGCCGGCGTAAGTGGTGGTCTTGTTCCATCCGCCCCTGAGAGCGATTATCGGCTGACTGCCTATCTTGGCGCCGAAGTAACCGCTGGGGTGCTTCCACTCAGTCAGTAGCACCTGGACCGGATTGATTTCCAGACTGCCATCAACCACGAAAATCTCTTTCATTGCCTTCTCAGTATTTTTGGTTGTCATCTTCTTTCCTCCTTTATTCAAAGAATTGAGACTACGCTGGGAATCCTAGGATACCGGGATGAACTAGATATCCTCAGTATCGAATAGCCATCCCATAGAGAATGGCCAATGTAGTGAACGTCGAGCAGCTTCAGATCAGCCAGATCAGACAACAGACACTTTGCCATAAATACACGCCATTCGTCTTTAGAAAGTATATCCAATCCGTAATAATGGTAAGACCGTCCGGAATTCAGAATCACTCCTGTTTTCTGTCCAATCTTCGTCAGGAAATTTCTTACTCTCTCCAGATTCTCAGGCGTGTTCTCGCACTTGAAATCCACTAAAGGAATGTGGAAGCTTTTTTTGTCTCCTTGCAACTTTATCTCAGAGGAAATAGCAAGGTGGCGCTTCCCATTCGCCAGTGGCCAATCGATGAGAGGCTGGAAGAAATAATGAGGATCTCCCTTTACGATGTCTTCGCGTTTGACTTTTATGATTTCGTCTGGCGGATTATGGCGTTCAATCCGGTCAGACACGAAGTCCTTCAGGGTGGCCGGCGTGTAGACTGCGAAAAAGACAGAACTAATCTCTGGCGCGCTTTTGGCTATTTCGATTACTACTTCTACGGCTGCCATGCCTAATTTAAAAGCTGGTTTTATTATATTTTTCAAGGTACTTCACCTCCAACGAATTTCCTATTATATTAGGATTTTTTATTTTATGTATTTTTCGAAAAAAGTCAAGGAAACAAGAAGTCCCCTAACTGGCTGTTAAGGGACCTGACTTTACCTCCTTGTGCTTTTAGCTTACTAAACTGTGAGCGAATCTCGGACCTTCGTACCCCGGCCTGTTCGTTCTCTTCCTGTTCTCTTCCTCGTCTTTCAGCATCCTCTTGAGCAATCTTGCAGCTCCCTTTTCCGCTCTCTTGAAAGATTCCCTGAGGGCTTCCTGCAGATCTACTCCGCAATTCGGGCAATTCCCCTGGTAATCATAGTTATCGAGAACGTGCTGGCACTTCGGACATTTCGGTTCAAAACGAATCATTGGCATTTTTCTTCCTCCTCCGTTATTTCCAGTTTGGATTTTTCCCAGACGGATACCATGGGCAACAGACACCGCGTCACTGTCTCTACGTAGGAATTGTCGAAACGGCAGGTTTTGCTTTTTACGACTTTCAGGAAGTATCCTTCCTGATTCCATTTTTCGTAAGTCGTCCAGAGCAAAGTTCTCTTGCCGTCTTTGCCCACTTCGAGCAGTTCTATCTTGTTATCCATATTGAACGGTATTCCCGCGCCGCCCAATCTCGTCAGTTTTGAGATTAAAGGTATTCCGTCAAAGGTTATGCGTATTTCGTTCGGCTCCATTCTCACCTCCTTGAACGGAATATTACTAAGTTCAATTTACAAAAGATTGATGAAAAATCAAGCAAACAGGAAGCCGCCTCCGTGTTGAGACACTCGGGCGGCCTGAGATGTTTATCTTTTGTAGCTGTGGTTATGCTTCCTTTATCAGACGGCGATGGAAGTCCTTGGGAAGCCCCCTGGCTTCGTTCTCGTGCTCGCGCATTTTCTCGAAGTCGGGCATGCTCCTGATTTCCATTGAGTCCTTGTCAGCCGGAACATGATTGTTCTTTTCCTGCTTTTTCTTCTTGTGGCAGCTCTTCCTCCAATCTGCGTTTCTCCCTTTCTTCATTTATCATCGCCTCCTTTCGGACGAAAGATATCGGCGATGCTTTCAGCGCAGACGAGGTCGGTCAGTTCCAGCGACTTCTCGTACTTGTCTATCGTGGCGACCACCTGCTCGGCGGTCTTGGAGTTGAGGGGCTCGATTTCCACGAATCCCTCGACTTGCTGAGCTTCGGGCACTCTGTCAACCCGGTAAACCACGACTTCAATCAGGTTAGCGTCAGGTTCTTCCAGAATCCAGATGTTGCCAGACTGCTGGATGGAGAAAAGCTGAGAACTGTCTCCCAGAGAACAGATAACTGACATGAAAGCCCTGATTATCTCCGGACTCACATTCTTGACGTCGATGTTCAGCTCACCCCTTATCAGGTTGGAGCCTTTGTGCATCTGGAATTTGACTGTCAGCTGGGGCGGCCGGTTGGCGCCGACGCGATAACGGAAAACGTACTCGCTCTGGTTCTTTTTGACTATGAAATACTGGTCCACCCCGGCAAAGGTGATGAACTTGTTAATCTTTGCCTGGCCATCTGCAAGAAACTTGCCGAATTTGGCCAGAAACCCCGCGATGGCCACGTCCACCTTCTCTTTGTCCCGGGTGAGACGGTACTTCCTCTCTATCTCCAGCATCTTCCGCGGGAGACGAGACAGGTCGAAGAGTTCGTCAATCTCTCCGCTGATTGTTCCGCGGATGATGTCTAATAACGCGGAACCGTCTGAAAAAGAATCTTTTCCTTTTGCCATGGCTACACCTCCTTCAGTATTCTGTTGTTAAGATAATTTAATATAGCTAAATTAAGGTAAATGTCAAACGGTTAATCTATTGACAAAGTGAATTTTTAGTTTTATAATATATTATATGACAGTCATTCAACCTGTAGCTGTATTGCTGGCCGTAGCTGTGATTTTTGCGGGATACTTCGTCCTGGGAATAAACAAAAAAATAGACGGAGTTGAACAGCCCGTAGAAACGGCTACCACCACGGTAACCACCACCACGGCTAGTACAGTAAAAACAGCAGCAGCGGTAAAAACCAACGTATTTGCAGCAAAGGCAAAAACAACTGTGCCCCAGTTTTCGATTGACACCACCATCACTTCCGGTCCTAAAAATGGAGAAATCATAAAAGACACGAATAAACTCACCTTCAAGTTTGAAGGAAAAGTTTATCCTGAAAATAAAGAAACCATTTATTTTGACACGAAACTCGTCGGCCAAGACAAGGACTGGATAAGGTCTTCCAACAACACCAGAACCGTAACTCTGGCTGGCGGAACTAACCAATATACGTTTTTGGCCAGAGCAAGGACGAATACGCTCGTTGATTCAACTCCGGCAACGATAGCTTTCGGGACTAATCTTTCTCCCTATTTTGGCAAATTGAAATTTTCCAACATTACCCAGACCTCGATAATCCTTGCTTCTTATCTCAGTGACAGTGAAAGAATCGATATAACCGGCTGGCAAATCAAAGGAAGTAAAGGTACGATTGTCATTCCTAAGGGCGTGGAATTATATCTTCCCAGTACGCCTTTTTCCCAGACTGATATCTTGGTGAAAAAGAATGACAGGGTGAACGTTTTAAGCGGCACCAGTCCCTTAACGATCAGAAGCTTCAAGCCCAATAAATGCTTCGGCTATTTAAAGGATTATTACACTTCCCTCTCTACTTTTTCTTATTCTAAAATCTGCCCAAAAATAGATTGCAAGGACACGATGTATTTCAGCGCTGCTTGCCAAACCGAAGCTCAAAAACTGCAGAACTGCCTAAGACCGACTTACACCACTTTTTCTTCGGTCTATTTCGATCCTTCCTGCAACGAATACATCAACAATTACATCTCTGAAAACCTGAACTACGAAGGCTGCGTTGAGAACTATTACGCGGATAAGGATTTTTACAAAGAAGGCTGGTACGTCTATGCCGGCCCGAGCTTGTTCTGCAGATGCGTTGACAGTCTTTATCTCTACGATACCAACGGACTCCTGGTCGACAGGTTTGATTACGAAAGAAAATAACTAAAGGCTTTTAAAAACAGGAAGGGGTTGGATGCATACGCACCCAACCCCTTTAAGTTGCAAAAATGTTCAACTCACTCTTTCTAAGGCCAGTACATCGGCAAGTCCTTCCAACTTGACCAAGTTCTCGTCCAGCACCTCGATATGAGGAGCGGAGCAGTACGGAGAAGCGGTGGCATGTTCCTTACTTATCTTTATCATAAGCTCGCGCGCTCCCTCTCCTCGACTATCGACCTCAGTAAGGCGGCCGGGATCCACTTCTCCTCTTTTGCGGCAGACGGTACAGTACCAGGTGTATCCCTTCGGAGAAACGACTTCTTTTACTTCAATCTGCAAAAGTCCGGCTCTCTTCAGCAGTTCTTTCACTCTTCTGCCGAGCTTTGTGTCGTTAGCTTCCTGGAATTCATGGATTATCAGACCGCTTGTTCCCTGGGAAATGGTGATCATTTCCTTGCCGATGGCAAAAGTGATGTTGGTCGTACTGTAAGGATTCTTCTCGGACTTGGGCCCCCAACAGCGTCCTTTCAACTGAGCTGCTCGCCAAAGCGGTTCCAAAGCTTTCCTGGCCTTTATCAATAAATCATAGTTCATGGCTATCCTCCTTCTCTGTCCCTATGGATGGTATTATTTGCTAGACACATCTTAGTCAATCTAATAAAAAAATCAAGTTTGACATAAGACCTGATTTTTAGATGTAATAAATATCCAATTTTTCCGTCTTAATATTAAGCGCGCGAAAACTAAAAGACGATGTGTCTTTTGTCCCCAGTGGTCAACACGGGGTTTTTCTTTTTATAAAACATAAATCTTATCGAAAATTATCCTGAACCAAGGGGTGTAACTTTGCGGATTTTCTTTAATGTCTTTTCCCAGATCTTTTAAATTCATCCATTTCCAATCGTCCGCTTCTTCTTTATCGGGAGAAGGATTACCGGAAAAATTACCGAAAAGAACGTGGTCGAATTCGTACTCAGTCAGATCACCGAGATTTGCCTTATAGACGTAACTGAAAGATTCTTTCAAGTCGCACTCAAATCCCATTTCCTCTTTCAATCTCTTTCTGGCTTCTTCCATCAGATTCTTCCCGGGTCTGGGATGAGAACAGCAGGTATTGGTCCAGAGGCCGGGCGAATGATACTTGGTCATGGCTCTTTTTTGAAGCAGCAATTCATTCTTCTCGTTGAAAACAAGAATAGAAAAAGCCCTGTGCAGTTTGGCTTCCTGGTGGGCTTTCAGTTTCTCTTCAGTTCCTATTTCATTGTCTTTTTCGTCAACCAAAATAACTTCTGTCATTTTCTATTTGCCGAATCTTCTCTGGCGCCGGGCGTAATCTAAAAGGGCGTCGTCCAGATCCTTCTCGCTGAAATCGGGCCAGTATTTCTTGCAGAAATATAATTCGGCATAGGCCGATTGCCAAGTCAGAAAACCTGATGTCCTTTGTTCGCCGCTCGTTCTGATGAGTAAATCCGGGTCAGGCATTCCCTCGGTCCAAAGATTCTGGCTGATGATTTCCTCCGTGATTTTTTCGGGACTGATTTTTTGCTTGATAATTTTCTTAATCGCTTCGATCAGTTCCGGTCTGCCGCCGTAACTGATGGCTAGATTCAAGATTCCCTCTTTATTATTCTTTGTTTTCTCCTCGGCCTCCTCAATCATTTTCTGCAGATTCTTATCCAGTCTTTCTTTCTGGCCGATTACTCTCAGTTTGATTCCGTCTTTATTAAGTTCGTCCACTTCTTTCTTGCTGAAAGCCTGAGCCAGCAACCGCATTAAATAACTGACCTCATCTTTCGAACGATTCCAGTTTTCGCTGGAAAAAGCGAAAATCGTCAGGATTTTTATTCCTTTTGCTTTGCACCATTTTCCGACTTTTTTCAGTTTATTGTATCCTTGACGGTGACCCTCAAAGGTTGGCAATCCCTTCTCTCTCGCCCATCGTCTGTTGCCGTCAATTATAATGCCCAAATGATAGGGTACGTTTTTTGCTTTCTCTGCCATAAATTTACAATAAAAAATCGCTTTCTATTTTTATTTTCGTGGGCAGCAACCAGGGGGAATGAAGTCCAAAAAAATATGCTCCCACGGTGCATATTCTCGAAAAAACAATCCGCGGCAAAAAGAATGATCTTGCCTTCTTTTGATATTTTAAGAAATCTGGGAAATTTTTCAAGAGAATGCCCGCCGCAATCAGCCCCCAAACCACTCCTCCGCCGGACCAAGGTTTGGTAAGGCCTGCCGCATCGCCGCAAAGAGTGATTTTAGGATTGGAAGGAATGCAGAAATTCCGGGGAACCAAGGCCGATTTCATTCTTCCCACTTGAATATTTTCTTTTTTTAAAAATCCATCGAAAGCATCTTTCACCTTTTTTGCTTCTCCGATTATGCCGTATTCGACCTCTTTTCCCCGGGGAATCCTCCACAAAAAGCCGGATTTTATCGGCCAGGTCTCAACGAAATTAGAATTGTCCTCTTTGTCAATAAATCCTTGGATTGCCAGGCGATAATCTCCTTCGGTTGAGTTTAGTTTTTTTCTGACGGTTGAAAGCGGGCCGTCGCACCCGATAATTCTGTCGAATCCTTCAGGGAGAGAATTTATCGTCTGGTTGAGAATAATTTTTGCTCCGGCAGCCCTTGCTAATCCGGCCACCAGATTATCCAATTCAAAATGGCTCATGACAAAAAACTTCTTGGAAAAACAAATTTCCAAAGTTTTTTTCGGAAAACGAATCAGGGCTGACTTTATTTCGTTCTGGATCAATTTTCGGCTTTCGGGAATGAACTCCAAGATTCTTTCCGAAAACAAACCGGAACAAGCTTCCTTGCCGATCCTTTCTTTTTTCTCAAAAACGGTCACTCGGTGGCCGGCTTTCGATAACTGCCAGGCGAGATAGAGGCCGTTGATTCCGGCTCCGACAATGGCTATTTTCATACATTTCTCATATTCTCTGTTCTGTATTCCACTTTTATGGGTGTTTTTCCTGTTTGTTTTGCTACAATGTAACCCAGACTGAAAGAAAGCAGGGATATCAGAATAACGCCCACCAATAAGATAATATCATTCTGATGCCTCTTGATAAATTCTATAAGTTTTGCTAACATAATTTTATATGGCTAAAACCAAATCTACCGGCGGCACAAAATTAGGAAGGGATTCTCAGCCCAAATATTTGGGAATTAAACTCTCGGAAGGTGAAAAGACCAAAATTGGCAGTATTATCATTCGCCAAAGAGGTACCAATGTTTTTCCAGGAAAAAATGTGAAAAGAAGCGGAGATGATACCATCTTTGCCTTAAAAGAAGGTGTTGTTCGCTTTACGACCAAAAGAAAAAGGGGTTTCGACAATTCCCAAAGAACAATAAAAATAGTTAACGTCGAGTAACTGCCACTCTGATAAATTCTCTGAATAAGGGATGGGAATTCAAAGGTTTGGATTTGAACTCCGGATGAAACTGGCTTCCCATGAAAAAGGGATGACCCGGAATTTCAATAATCTCCACCAAGTCTCTCTCCGGGTTGATGCCGGAGGTAACCAGACCCTTGCTCTCCAAATCTTTCCTGAATTCGTTGTTAAATTCGTAGCGATGACGATGGCGCTCTTGAATCAAAAGATCGCCTTTTTTGTTTTGCCTGCCCCAGTGAGCTTTGGAATACGCCAAATGGGCTTTCGTGCCCTTTTTGATCAAACAAGGATATTCGCCCAATCTCATGGTGGCGCCGTATTTCTTTTCCTGGATTAGAGCTTTTTGCTCGGGCATGGTATCGATCACCGGATATTTGCAGTGCTTGACGATTTCGGTGGTATTGGCATCTAACATTTTGCAAACGTGCCTGGCGAATTCAACCACCGCCAGCTGCATGCCAAAACAAAGACCGAGATAAGGAATTTTATTCTTCCTGCAGTATTCGATGGCTTTTATTTTTCCTTCCACTCCCCTGCTGCCGAAACCCCCTGGAACGATGATGCCTGAGAAATTTTTCAGTTCCCTTACCTTGGCCGGATTTTTTTCGTAAGCTTCCGAAGACAGCCAAGTCAGTTCGGGCTTCACCTTGTGAAACCAGCAGGCGTGTTTCACCGCTTCAATCACGGAGATGTAGGAATCAGCTAAAGTGAAGTCGCCTGTCTCGAAATATTTCCCGACAATGCCGATTTTCACTCTTTTGTTTGCGGTTTTAATGACGTTGACCAATTTCCGCCAGTCCTTAAGATTTTCCTTTTTGGCCCTCAGACCGAATTTCTTTAAGATCAATTTTCCTATTTTGTCTTTTTCAAAATTAATCGGTATTTCGTAGATTGATTCGATGTCCGGAGCCGAGATCACGTCTTCTTCCTGAACGTTGCAGAAAATTGATATCTTTCTTTTTCTCAGCTGGTCAATGGGAACCTCGCTCCTGGCGATGATTACATCCGGCTGTATGCCGGCTGAATTCAAAGTCCTGACGGCGTACTGAGTGGGTTTCGTTTTCATTTCCCCGATCATCCGGGGAACCGGCAGATAGCTGACTAAAATAAAAAGAACATCTTTCGGATGTTGAAGTTTCATCATTCTGCCGGCTTCCAAAAACAAAAGGTTCTGGTATTCTCCGACAGTTCCGCCGATTTCT
>JAQUAA010000027.1 GCA_028687495.1 Minisyncoccota bacterium
TAAACAGCAATTATCAGCTAATGTTTCCGTGATGGTTCTTCTCTAAACACCCAAGGCTCAAGCAGTAGAAACAGGACTTTCAAACGATACTTATACGGAAATAACCAGCGGGCTCAGCGAAGGCGACATTATTGTTACTTCAACCATCAATTCCAGCCAGGCGCAAACTTCTTCCTCTCAGAGTCAGAGCAGTTTAAGAATTCCGGGGATCAGCAGCGGGGTGTCGTCCGGCGGCACTCAGAGGATGTACTTCCGCGGCGATTAAATACCTTTATGATAGAAGTTAAGAATATTACAAAGGTTTATAAATCTGGCGATGTTGAAACTAAAGTTCTGAAAGGAATTTCTTTTTCTATTAAGGATGGCGAATTTGTGGCAATCATCGGTCCTTCCGGCTCCGGCAAATCAACCTTGATGCATATTTTGGGCTGTTTGGACGCTCCCACCTCGGGCCATTATTTTTTTGGAGGAAAGGATGTTTCCGAGCTGTCCGATGACGAACTGGCCGATATCCGGAAAAAAAAGATCGGTTTTGTTTTCCAGTCGTTCAATCTTTTGCCGAGAACAACGGTTTTAAGAAATGTTGTTTTGCCCTTGGCTTACGCTGACGTTCCCAAAAATAAAAGGGAAGGAATCGCCAGAGAATCTCTCGTGGCCGCCGGCTTAACTGAAAATAATTTTTCTCATCTTTCTAATCAGCTTTCAGGGGGTGAAATGCAGAGAGTGGCCATCGCCCGGGCTTTGGTCAACAACCCTTCGGTGATTTTCGCCGATGAGCCGACGGGCAACCTTGACAGTAAAACGGGCGAGCTTGTTCTGGAAACTTTCCAAAAATTAAACAATCAGGGCAGGACGATTATTTTGATTACTCATGAAAAATATATCGCCGGAAAAGCAAAAAGAATAATCTCCATCAAAGACGGAGAAATTATTGAGGATACCCTCAACGACAGTTCTAAAATTAATCAGTACATCAAAGAATAAAATTCATGCTAATCGCCGATTTATTTGAAGAAACATATCTGGCAGTTTCTGCCAATAAAACCAGGTCCGGCCTGACCATTTTGGGTATTGTCATCGGTATAGGCTCGGTGATAGCCATGATTTCAATAGGCCAGGGAGCAACCGGCTCAATCCAGTCAAACATCCAGGCAATGGGCTCGAATTTAATAACGGTTTCGCCGGGATTCCAACGGACTTTTTCCCAAGTTTCAGCGGGCAGAGGTTCGGCCGAAACTTTGACGATAGCGGATGCCCAAGCCATAGCCACAGAGGTTCCATTGATTCAGGCAGTGGCTCCTGAGCTTTCCCGGCGTTATCAGGTTGTTGTTAAGGGACAGAATACCAATACTCAGATTGTCGGCACGACTGCTTCTTATGCCGGGGTTAGGAATATTGAAATAGATCAGGGTTCTTTTATCTCCGATCAGAATGTCAGCGGCCAAGCGAAGGTAGCAGTCTTGGGGCCCACCGTAAGAGATGATTTATTCGCCACGGGGACTAATCCCGTAGGTGAGATTATAAGGGTTAACGGCATTAATTTTAAGGTCATAGGCGTGACGCAATCCAAAGGCGGCAGCGGTTTCGGCAGCCAGGATGACATGATTTTTATTCCCATTACGACGGCTCAAAAATTCTTAGCTGGGGCTGATTATGTTTCAACTATTAATGTTCAAGCCGAGACCTCTCAGGTTATGACCGATGTGCAGACAGGAATTACCAATTTGCTTTTACAGCGGCATAACATCTCAGATCCCCAGCTGGCCGACTTCAGCGTTATCAACCAAGCGGATATTATAGGAGCGGCTTCTTCGATCACCAATACCATGACCATTCTGCTGGCGGCAATTGCCGGCATTTCTCTTATCGTGGGGGGCATCGGCATTATGAATATGATGATGACAACGGTAACCGAGAGAACCCGCGAGATTGGTCTGAGGAAAGCCATCGGAGCCAAAAGATTAGACATCAGTCTGCAGTTTTTGACCGAAGCCGTAATGCTTACCTTTCTCGGCGGAATACTGGGCATAGTCCTGGGGGGCGGACTGGCTTGGGTTATAACGCTTTTTACCGGCATGGCTACGAAAATTTCCTTATTTTCAGTCGTTTTGGCATTCAGCGTCTCCGCCGGCATCGGTATTGCTTTCGGTTATTGGCCGGCCCAAAAAGCAGCCAAACTCAATCCGATTGAAGCGTTACGTTACGAATAAAAGTCGAGATAATAAAACAAAATTAAACTAACATGAAAAAAACATTACCGATCATTGCGGTTTTAATCATAATCATAATCATTGCCGGAGGGTCTTTTTATGGCGGCATGAAATACGGCCAAAGTAAAAGTTCTTCGGGTAATTTCTCTGTTCAGAATTTTCAGAATCTGTCTCCGGAACAGAGACAGCAACTTTTCCAGGGGAACGCGGGAGGTAATTTTTCCGTCAGGAGAGGCGGAGCAGGTTTTCTTAGCGGTGAGGTTATCGGAAAAGATGAACAAAGTCTGACCCTGAAAACATCTGACGGCGGTTCCAAGATTGTCTTTCTGTCCGCTTCTACCACGGTTTCAGAAATGACCGAGGGTTCGATAAATGACATCGTAGTCGGAGAACAAATAACGATTACGGGTACGCAGAATTCGGATGGCAGTTACACTGCCCAGACTATTCAGAAAAGACCATTGACCTCACCGGATAACAGCAGATAGATCGCGGTTTGCGGACTGAAAAATCGCCTAGTGGGCGGTTTTTTGGTAGAATAAATATAATCTTTTATGAAATTTGAGGAATATACAATAAAAGACATCGAAGAAACCCTGGGATGCTTAAAGAGTTCAGAAGAAGGACTTTCTGAGAAAGAAGCGCAAAATCGCTTAAAGATTTACGGTTTCAACGAGGTGAAACCCCATACGATAACTTTCCTCGATATTTTTTTGAGGCAGTTCAAATCGCCGTTTTTCTATCTGCTTTTCATCGCCTCAATCATCGCTTTTCTGATGGGAGAACTGGTTGACGCCGTGGTGGTTTTGGTTTTCGTCGCCATCAATGTCAGTTTGGGTTTTTTGCAGGAGGCCAGGGCTGAAAAAGCGGTCCTGCTGTTGAACAAATATCTTCCTTCCAAAATCAGAGTTTTAAGAGAGGGAACGGAAAAGCTCATTGATAAGAAATTTTTGGTGCCCGGAGACATCGTTTTGCTTGAAGCGGGAGACGTCGTCCCGGCAGATTTGAAAATATTAAAAGAACAAAATATTTTGATTGACGAATCTGCTTTGACGGGGGAGTCCTCTCCCGTTCCTAAAACCTCAGATTCCCTTTCTGAAAAAGCCAAAGAACCATTCAAAGCGAAAAACATTGCTTTTGCCGGCACTTCGGTTGATTCCGGCAAAGCAAGGGGAATAGTAATCGGCACGGGCAAAGAAACAAGCTTGGGAGAGATTACGAAACTGGTTTCCGAAACGAAACGGGAAAGCGCTTACGAAAAAAACTTATTGAGTTTTTCCAAGATTATTTTGGAAATAGTCGTCGTCACCATCACTTTTTTGTTTTTGACCAACGTCTTCATTAAAGGAACGACAAACTTTTTTGAGTTTTTATTTTTCTGCATCGCCTTAATTGTCAGTATTCTTCCCGAAGCCCTGCCCTTGGTCATAACCTTCAATCTTTCCAAGGGAGCGCTTAAAATGGCTAAGGAAAAAGTGGTCGTCAAGCGGCTTTCGGCGGTCGAAGATCTGGGAGATATTGAAATTTTATGCACCGATAAAACTGGCACCCTGACAGAAAACAAACTTAAACTGGATAAAATTTCCTCCGCCAACAAAGAAAAATGTTTATTATACGGTCTTTTTTCCTCTTTTTACGTAAAAAAAGAGATTGATTCGAGCCAAAATTCATTTGATATGGCTCTTTTCGAAATGGCTCCGAGGAATATCCAAGAAATCATCAAAAAAATCAGACTGATCTCCGAAATTCCTTTTGATTCTTTAAGATTGAGAAACAGCGTTCTGCTGGAAGATAACGAGGGCAAAAGAGTTTTAATCGTCAAAGGCGCGCCGGAAGCCATTCTCAAGATTTCCTCAAGATTTGATGATGGTTTCAGAAAAGAGGAAATAGAGAAAGAAGGCATCGAGGGAAAAAGGACCTTGGCCGTTGCTTTCAAAGAATTCGATAAATTAAACTATTCCGAGGAAGACGAAAAAGATTTGACCTTTTTGGGTTATTTTTCATTTTCTGATCCGATCAAAAAAACTGCCAAAAGCGCCATCAGCCTGGCTCGGAAACTGGGACTGACGATAAAGGTTTTGACCGGCGACAGCAAAGAAGTGGCCGGAGCCGTGGCAAAAGAAATAGGTTTGATCAAGGACCCCGGAAAAGTCGTTCTGGGAGAAACACTGGATTCTTTGCCGGAAAAAGATTTCAGAGAAACTTGCGAAGAATTTTCCGTTTTTGCCAGAGTTTCGCCCAAAACCAAATATAACATAGTCAGGATTCTTCAGGAAAAATACGAAGTTGGTTTTCTGGGAGAGGGGATAAACGACGCTCCCGCCCTGAAACTAGCCAACGTGGCCATTGCCGTGCAGGAAGCAACCGATATTTCCAGGGGAGTTTCCGACGTGGTTCTGCTTAAAAAAGATCTCAGGGTGATCGTCGAGGGAATAAAGAACGGCCGCAACATCTTTTCCAACATCAACAAATACATCAAATGCGCCCTAGCCAGCAATTTCGGAAATTTCTATTCCATAGCCGTGATTTCCCTGTTCATTAATTTTTTACCCATGCTGCCGATTCAGATTTTACTCGGCAATCTTCTGTCTGATTTTCCCTTGATCGTCGTCGCGACCGACGCCATTGACGTTGAAGAACTGAGAAAGCCCAAACTCTATCAGCTTAATAAAGTAATTTTCCTGATAATGGCCCTGGCTTTGGTCAGTACGATTTTCGATTTTATTTTCTTCGGCATTTTTCATAACTCCCAGCCGGCGATAATCCAAACTCTCTGGTTCATCGAAAGCATTCTGACCGAGATTCTGTTGATCTTTTCCATCAGAACCCGCCATCTTTTCTTTAGAACCAAAAGACCGAGTTTCACTCTGATGATTTTGGCCATTGTGGATGCGATATTCATCGTTTCTTTGCCTTTCACTAATTTTGGTCATGAATTTTTCCACTTTGTTTCTCCGCCGATAACAAGCCTTTTGATCGTTTTCTCGTTGCTCATCGGCTATTTCATCATCAGCGAAATCGTAAAATTGATTTATTTCCGTTACCGACCGATACCCCTCAATCATTTTAAAGGCGCTAAGCCGTGACGGCCGGCCGATTTTGTGATAAAATGATTTCTATGATTGAAGTTAAGAATTTAACGAAAAAATTTAACGGTTTCACGGCCGTTGACAACGTTTCTTTCTCCGTTGAAAAAGGAGAAATTTTCGCTTTTTTGGGGCCTAACGGCGCGGGAAAGACAACGACCATCAGAATGCTGACGACTCTTCTCAAACCGACTTCAGGCTTGATCAAAATTAACGGATTTGAAATTTCAAAAAAACAGGACGAAGTCAGAAAATCTTTCGGCATCATTTTTCAGGATCCGAGCCTGGACGATGAACTGACGGCTTATGAAAACATGGAATTTCACGGCGTGATTTACGGCGTTCCTAAAAAATTGCGCCGGGAAAGAATAGAAGATTTGCTGAAATTCGTTGAGCTTTGGGATCGCAAGGATGAACTGGTTAAAAGATTTTCTGGCGGCATGAAGCGCAGACTAGAAGTTGCCCGGGGGTTGATTCATCATCCCAAGCTTCTTTTCCTGGATGAGCCGACCCTGGGTTTGGATCCTCAAACAAGAAATCACATCTGGAATTACATCAAGGGACTTAACGAGAAAGAGGGGATGACCATATTTTTCACGACCCACTATCTGGCTGAGGCCGAGAAAGCGGCTCAAAAAATAGCCATAATTGATCACGGAAAAATCATAAGTCAAGGAACGCTTCAGGAACTTAAGGAAAAAACCAAAACCGATTCTTTGGAAGAAGCATTTTTAAGCTTAACCGGAACGACTCTGCGTGACGAAGAGGCTGGAACTTTGGATCATATGAGGATGCACCATCGTCTCAGAAGATAATAATATATGTATAATAGCGATGAGATAAATCTCATCTTTACCTACGGTATATGAATGCAATTTATATTCTTTGGCTTCGACAATTAAAAAGGCACTTTCGTTCCAGGGCGAGGATGATAGGTTCTTTGGGACAACCCCTGCTTTTTCTCGTTGCCTTGGGTTTCGGGTTCGGACCGATTTACCAGCGCGCTGGCGGGGGAAATTACATCCAGTTTTTGGCTCCCGGAATAATTGCCATGAGCATTCTTTTCACGGCCGTGTTTACCGGCATGGAAATAATCTGGGACAGGCAATTCGGTTTTTTGAAGGAAACTCTTGTTGCCCCGGTTTCCCGCTTTCATATTATGGCCGGAAAAACCCTAGGAGGAGCCACCGTCGCCACTTTACAGGGCATCATCGTTTTCTTCCTTTCAATGCTTGCCGGTTTCCGTCCGGAATACATAGTCATGCTTCCCTTGGCTTTTCTTTTCATGTTTTTTATTTCCCTGCTTTTTACCGCTTTAGGAATTTCCATTGCTTCTCTTCTGGAGGATATGCAGGCTTTTCCATTGATCATGAATTTCATCATTATGCCTTTGTTTTTTCTTTCGGGCGCTCTTTTCCCCCTGCAGGGGTTGCCTAAGGCAATAGGCGTTGTAGCCAGCGTCAATCCTTTGTCTTACGGCGTTGACGGTTTGCGAGGTACCTTGGTCAACGGCGCAAGCTTTGGACTACACGTCGATTTTATGGTTTTGGGGATAATTACCGCCATTCTGATTCTGATCGGCAGTTATCTTTTCTCGAAAATAGAAGTCTAATATATTTACGATGGGTAAAAATCTGGTGGTAATTTTCGATTTTGACGGTACGATTGCCGACACGATGAATTCCATCGGCAAAATAATGGATAAATTGTCCGGTGATTTCGATTTTAAAAAGATAAAAGACGCCAATCTGCAGGAGTTAAAAAACAAGAAAACGAAAGAAGTTTTCAAAAGCCTGGGAATTTCCCTGATAAAACTGCCGCGCGTCTTGGGAAAGGTCCGTCGGGTGCTTCACGAAGAGATAGAAGAAGTGAAACCTATCAAGGGGATGGAAGAAGTTTTGCCGCGGCTTAAAAAAGACAACTGGCAAATGGGCATCATTACTTCCTGTCCCTCGGAAACGGTGAAAAAGTTTTTAAACAAAAACAATCTCAATTTGTTCGATTTTATTTATTCTGAGGGAAATATCTTCAGTAAAGCGGATAAAATGAATGCTTTATTGAAAGAAAGAAAATTAAACCCGGAGAACGTTTTTTACGTCGGCGACGAAACGAGAGATATCGAGGCGGCTAAATCCGCTGGCATCAAAATGATTGCCGTTACCTGGGGATTTAACAACGAAGAGATATTGAAAGAGCAAAAGCCGGATTATTTAATCCGCAAGCCGGAAGAATTAATTTCGCTTTTGAACGGCTTTCTGGTAAAATAACTTCATCAAGGTCTTATTAAAAAAAAGAAACGCGCAAAAAATGTCTAAAATCGGTATTATCGTTGACGAGGCGGGAGATCTGCCTCAGGAAATAATTCAAAAGCATCAAATCGCTATTGTTCCGGTAAAGCTTCACTGGCCGGAAATAGAAAACCTGCCCGGAGAAAACACTTTCCAGAAAATGAGGGAACTGGAGAAAAAAGGAATCCAGAGTTTCGGCAAGACGTCGCAGCCCTCGGTAAAGGATTTTTTGGATAAATACAATCTGCAATTCGAGAAATTCGAAAAACTCATTTGCATAACCATTACTTCGAAACTTTCGGGTACCTACAATTCGGCTTTGCAGGCGAAGAAATTCCTGGCGGAGGACAAACAGGATAAAGTTTTTATTGTAGATTCTTTAAGCGCTTCCGGCGGCGAAGCTTTTTTGGTTTTGAAGGCGATTGGTCTAATGGAACAGGGGAAAACAGCAGAAGAAATTGCCAAGGAATTGGAAGAATTCGTTCCCCAGGTTCATTTTTACGTTATTTTCGACGATCCGAAATGGATAGAGGCCTCGGGCAGAATCTCGCATCTGGTGGCTAGTTTGATGAGAGCGATGGCGGGAGCCGGAATTCGGCCGGTTTTAGCGATTAAGAACGGCATTTTAACGCCGGCTGGCCTGAAAACAGGGGCAAAAGACATACCCACCGGAATTTTCAAGCAATTTGAGACGGATGTTAAAAAATTAAAGAAGGAAAATCATAAAATCAGCGCAATTATCACTCACGGCGATGATTTAGCAGGAGCTCAAAGACTGAAAGAAATGATTGAAAAAGGATTTCCCAACGCCAAAGTCGTCTTTTTGAACATCGTTAACAATGTTGTGGGCGCTCCGGCCGGCCCCGACGCCTTAACTTTCGCCTGGTGCGAGATTTAAAATTCATGATCAAAATAAAGCCTTTCCGTCAAACTCCGGGACTTTGC
>JAQUAA010000028.1 GCA_028687495.1 Minisyncoccota bacterium
AATTGATTAATAAAATAAAAGACATCAGGAAAAAGATTGATACCTTGTCTTATCAGACGGAAATTGCCCAAAGAGAAGCTAATTTGGAAAAAGTGGCTGAAATAAAATACGGGAAAATTCCCAATCTTTTGAAAGAATTGAAAACGACTGAAAAAAAATTAGAAAAGTTTCAGAAATCACGGCCCATTCTGAAAGAGGAGGTTTCGGAAGAGGAAGTCGCCCGGGTTGTTTCCCGCTGGACCGGCATTCCTTTAACCCGGCTTCTGGAAGAAGAGGCGAAGAAATTGGAAAAGATGGAAGATGTTATCGGGAAAAGGGTTATCGGTCAGAGAGAGGCCATTGTTTCTATTTCCAATGCCATCCGCAGGTCTCGAGCCGGAATTTCAGAAGAAAACAGGCCCCTGGGTTCCTTCTTGTTTTTGGGTCCGACGGGCGTCGGTAAAACGGAAACTGCAAAGGCCCTGGCTGAATTTCTTTTTAACGATGAGAATGCCTTGATCAGGCTGGATATGTCAGAATACATGGAAAGGCACACGGTTTCCAAAATGATAGGTTCTCCTCCGGGTTACGTCGGGTACGAGGAAGGCGGCCAGCTAACCGATAAAATCAGGAGAAGGCCCTACAGCGTCATCCTGCTGGATGAAATCGAAAAGGCCCATCCCGATGTCTTTAATATTCTCCTTCAGATTCTGGAAGACGGCCGACTGACTGACGCCAAAGGCAGGACAGCTTCTTTTAAAAACGCCATTTTAATCATGACTTCCAATGTCGGTTCTGATATCATTGCCAGGGAAGCGTCTTTGGGGTTCGTGGCCGGCGACGAGGAAAAGGGAGCCAGAGATTCTTTGAAAGAAAAAGTGATGGCTGCCTTGAAAGAAAACTTCAGGCCGGAATTCCTCAACAGGATTGACGACATCATCATTTTCAATTATTTGGGCAAAGCGGAAATAAAAAAGATAGTTGATTTGGAGTTGGAAAAAGTGGCTGAAAGATTGAAAGTGAAAAAAATCCAAATCAGGGTTTCCGAGAAAGCCAAAGAATTTTTGGCTGAAAAAGGTTTCGATTCCAACCTGGGAGCGAGACCTCTGAAAAGAGTGATCCAGAAATTGGTCATGGATCCTTTGGCCCTGAAAATAGTTTCCGGAGAAACGAAAGAAAAAGACAACATCTCGGTTGACCTGGAAGGAGATAAAATTATTTTCAGGAATCCCCAAGAATTGATTAAAACTGCTTCCAAAAGAGAAAAAGTCACAGCCAGCAATTAATGTCTAAAAATCTTCTTAAAGTTATAGGTCTTTTCGTCATCGGCATGGTTGGCGGCATTTTCGCCGATCAGATTTTTTGGCCTTATTTCGTGGAAAGGCCGCTTTTTTATCAATACCGTTTGGATAAAGGGACGGTTTATGTGACGGAGAAAAAAGAAACCATCATTCAGGAAAATACTGCTTTGACTCAAGCGATTGATAAAGTGGAAAAGAGCGTGGTGGGAGTCAGAACCCAATCCCAAGACCAAATTATTGAAGGCTCGGGCCTAATCGTTACTTCTGACGGCTTGCTCGTCACCTTGGCTGATCTTGTGCCGCAGAGCTCCAAGTTCAGCTTTTTTGTCGACGGGAAACAGGTTGCTTTTCAGATTCTCAAAAGAGATTCGGAAACAAATTTGGCCTTAGTCAAAATCGACGAACCCAATTTGACCACCGTCAGTTTCGCCAATCTGGATAAATTGAAAATGGGGGAAAGAGTTTTCCTGGTGGGAACTGTTTTTGAAAATTCCAAAGCGGCGAAAACCGTTAACGAAGGAATCATTAAAAAGATAAGCGAAAACCTTTTGGAAACCAATATTTCAGAAAAAAACAATTTAGCCGGAAGCGTTTTATTCAATATCGAAGGAGAAGTTTTGGGGATAAACGTAATTGATCAAGGTAGTGTTTTAACCATTCCCATTTCAAAAATCAAGCTATTTATTGGGATGTAAATATTTTTTTATTTTGTTTGAGGAACACTGAGCCACGCTGATACGCGCGGCTTGACTTTTTTGTGAATAATGTTATATTAAAAATCTAGCACACTAAATCAAAATAAGGAGAGGAAGACAGAAATGGAAAGAATAAAAATTTTTCTGAAGGTGGATGACGCGCCGTTACACAAGATCACCAGGCGAATACTGGAAGACAAGGGCTATGTCGTTGTTGAGGACCTTGGCAACGCCGAAGCAAATGGAATGACCAAGGTTGCCATAATCGGCCTCAATAACTACCACGGGAAACTTCTCGTGGATAAACTCCGGGGAATGATTCCCAAAATCGGCATAATTCCCTTTTTCTCAGATTATGTCGACTACGGTGACGTCAACACAACCTGCACGGAGCTCACACGGATTGATGAACTCATCGCCTCGGTAATACAGAAAAAAAGGAGCGAATAATGACAGCCACACTGACGAGCGAAGAAGCGAAGGTTCTCAACGACGTAGTCGTTGAAGAGCTGGCGGATTTCGGCCTAATGAAGGCCGTTGAGGACAAAGCCGCTGCCGCCAGGGAGATTGCTCCTAAGGTGGCAAAACGGTTCGAGTCTCATCCGCTCCTAAAGGACAGAATCCTTCTCTATCCCATTTCATCTCTCGAAACAGCCATTATGGCCAAGATCGATGAGATCGGGGCAAGATGCGTCTGAGGTTTTTCTCGCAAGAGAAAGGCAAGGAGCGTGGTTCTCGCAACCGCGCTCCTCTTGTTTTTTTTCCGATAAATGATAGAAAGAAATCAGCTCCTTGCTAATTTGGTAAAGGAGACTTTTTATTGAGGAGGAAAAACATGTCACGCGCAGTAGTGATTACGGATAGCACCGTTGATTTCCCCGTTGGAGCTCTGGATGGCCAGAGAATAAAAGTAGTTCCGCTTTATGTGATGTTTGGGAATGAACAATTTCGCGACAGAGTTAATCTGAGTAGCGATGAGTTCTTTATCAAACTGCAGAAAAGCAGGGACTTGCCCAAAACCAGCCAGCCCACGCCAGCCGACTTCCTGAAGGCCTACAAAAAAGATCCCAAGATCATTTCCATACACGTTTCGGCAAAGCTCAGCGGTACCCTTCAGTCCGCCAACAAGGCCAGAGACGAGATGCCTGGCAACTTCGACATCAGGACGCTCGATTCCCAAACTCTTTCTCTGGGCCTGGGGTTTCTCGTGATGAGAGCCGCTGAACTGGCCGAAGGCGGGGAATCGCTTGATAATATCGAAGCGGAAATCAAGCAGATGATTCCTAGGATCAGGCTTTTCGGAGTTCTTGACACCCTTCTTTATCTTGAGAAGGGAGGCAGGATCGGCAAGGTTTCTTCGTGGCTTGGCTCTCTTTTGCAGATAAAGCCAATCATTCAGATAAAAGACGGAGAAGTCATGCCGGTAGAGAGAACCCGAAGCAAGGCCAAAGCCATAGAAAGGCTGATAGAGATATTTGCTGGAGAAGGCGGAATGACAAAGATAGGCATTATTCATGCTGCAGCCGAGACTGAGGCAAAAGAGTTGGCCAATCGTCTCAAAACTGTTTATCCCGGAAAGAATATCCCGATAGTCCAGACAGGTACCATAATCGGCACCCATTCTGGTCCCGGTTTGATCGGAATCTGCGGTTCGCCAAAGTGAAAGGAGAGTGATAAGTGAAAAGAAAAATAAAAGTAGTAGGTTGTTTCTTCCTGGGTTTGTTGCAGTTTCTCGTCTGGCTGATCTTTTGCGGTTTGCCGGCCGGAATCCTTTTCATCTTCCACGGCCTGTGGATTTTGGCGAGGTTTGTCCGGCAGGTGATAACTAGAAAAAGACAGTGTTTCGACGACTCGCCAGTTTATGCTCTGATTGAGCTCCTCATCTTACTGCCCATGGTCCTTTCAATATCCCCCTAAAAGGGGAAACAATGACGATAAAGGGAGCGTGCTTGCGCGCTCCCTTTCCTGTTGCAAAAGTTTAAAAATGTATTAATATATTAGAATGTAATAATCAAAGAGATTCTGTCTCTTTTCCACTTTCGCCCGCTGCGGCGGGCTCGGTATATGAATTTCACTTTTCTTATTGTCATCGCTGCCTGGATTTCCCTTCTATATTTCATTTTCTCTTACTTCGGCTAAGTCAGATTTTTCTATTAAAAAACTTATATCAAAAAACCCGTGATCGGCACGGGATTTTCGATAATTTTTAGAATTTTAATTTTCTGTCTTTATCTAATAATCCGACGAAGAAGTTCGTCAAAGCGTTCCTTTTGGGGTTCCTGTGGTTTCATAGTCATTTGCCAAATAAAGCCCGTGTATAATCGTTTGAAGAAATATGTTCTTCTAAGATATCTTTATTTTCTTCGGAAATATAGATATCTTTTTTTTCAAAATTTCTTTTAATTTCCTCTACATCATTTATCTTAACAACGATATCTTCTTTTTTTTGTTTTGTTTCTAACATTTTATTGTTTGATTGTTTCTAATGGCTTTTCTATCTCCTTTTTTTCTTCAATTTTTGGAATAAAATAATCAATACAATGATAAGGAGATTTTTCTTTTGACCTTAATGAAACTAAGTTAGTATATACTTTCATACTTTGTTCATCTTCTTTTACAAGAAATCCCAAATTCTTCGCTTCGTCGTCAAATATAGGATACTGATGAGAATAAATTGTTTTTGTAAGATTTATGATTAAACTAATTGCTTTTTGATTTTCATAACCAGATTTTTTCAATAGATTATGCCCATAAACCATCGTTGTTAAAATCAAAGCATTCATCTCATCATAAATAATGGGGTCTAACTTATCAGACATTTGACACCAAGGAGTTGGAACTTCTATTGGGCTCATTTCACCAAACATCTTTTTTATACCATTAACCGCCCTTGCGAAGGAATAAGCAGATACCCAAGTATTTTTATAGCGTATTTGAGGGTCAATAGGAGTAATATTCCCGAGTTCTCCAAAGTATAATTCGTTTGCGGCACAACATAACAGAGTTCCACCACTGGCTGCTTCATAAGGAATAAATGCACTTATAAAATCAAATTTTTTTCTTAAAAATCTTGCAATTTTATAAGACGTATGTAATTCTCCACCTGGTGTATGGACAATAAGATGTAATTTTCTAATTTCAGGATTTTTCGTCAGTGATTCTTTAACTATTTTTTCTAATCTATACATTTCGGTTTCCTCAATTTCAGCACTTTTTATAGTGGCCGGAGAAGTTCTAATCGCCTCTTGAGGGGCTACAAAACTAATAATTGTAGCCTTTTTCTCATTAGCTATTTTTTGAAGTTGTTCAATTAAGTCTTTCGGAAGTTGGTCAAGTTTTTGCTCTATTTCCATAAACTCATTGTAAGCCATAATATTAGAAAAATCAAATTCTAAAAGAACTTTTATTAATTTTCCCCCGAGTCGACCGACTTATATTCAGGGGATACTTACCTTTTAAGAGGGTTTGACAAGGTTTGACCCTCCTTTTTTATGGGGGTAAAATCAAATTGCCCCTTAGTCGGGGGGTTCAAAAATCAATCATATTTCAACGAATATGACACAATTTTTGGAATCCCCCAGTATTTAGAATAATCTAACCCATCTCAGTCATCGCAACGCTGTTAAAGCGTGATGGCCGATTATTGGACATCGGCTCGGGGGTAAAAAAATAATCCACCCCAACTCGGATAAACGATGTTCGGCTGCGAAAAAACTTTGTTCACGCCCAAAGTAATCTAACCCATCAACTTCGCCACAAAAGGCGTAAAAATGAATTGGTGGCCGATTACGTGGTTACTAAATGAGAAGTTGGGAGGCCCATCAACGCGTGAGTTGGTGGGTTTTTTGTTCTATAATTAAATTGTCAAAGGTCTTATTAAAATAGTATATTTAAAATAATGGGGACGGGAGGTCAATAAAGGTAGAAAGTCCCCAATTATTCATTAATGGGAGGCAAGTCAGGTGGAAAATATTATCCTGATTTTGATACTCATCTACCTCATAACAAAACGATGAGTGTCGCCAAGAGCCCCGTAAAGGGGTTTTTGGTTTCTTAAAATAACTGGTAAAATAGAAATATGAACTGGCTATTTATCAGTTTATTCGTATTGGGGTGTTTAACCCTCCCTCTTCTATTTCAGCCCAAGTGGAAGTTTAAAATAATCCCTATTATCGTTTGGGTTTTACTTTTGGTTTTGGGAAACACCATTCTCTAAAGGTCGTATTAAATTAAAGGTAATTTTTAAATAAATATGGCAGAGGAATTACTTCCAAAAGATGCTTCCAGGGTATGCTCTGAACCAGACTGTAAAGAGTGGCCATTAACCTTTGAGAGCACAGAAGTTGCTGGTGATATTTCCCCGCTTGACGGTGAAATAAAAAAGGGAGAAAAGTATTTTATTTACAGGTGCGATAGATGTGGGGCAAGATATAATATTAAAGCAGATTAACCCTTATTCTTTAGTAAAAACATTTCCCGCCTCCAATACCACCAAACATCAGATTCTTGAAATGTTTGAGCTGTTTCTTCGGATATCTCAAATTTACAATATCTTTTATTGTTTTTAAATTCTATTATTAAATTGTCCTCGCCCCGATTTTTTCGGGGACTTACTGCTATGGTATACATACGGCCAAAGAGGCGGTTTTTAGTTTTGACCTGATTTTCAGTTTCTGATATATTAAATGAACTTATACGTCTTATCTTTAATGAATCTTTGATTAATTTCAATCTTCGATGGATAAGGAGTTTTTAATTGAACTTACGAATAAAATTTACAGGCTGACTTTGTTTTTTCCGAAAAAAGAGCCCTTAAGGTACAAAATGCGGGATATTGCTTCCGATATTTTGGCTAAGCCCAGCGAAAAGGATCTAGAGATATTAAACAGCTTTTTTGAAGTGGTTTTGGTCCAAAACTGGGCAAGTCCTTCCGATATATTGGCAATCCAGAGAGAATATGCTAACCTAAGGGAGTTATTGAGGAAAGATAAGCCGGAAAAAAAGAAAGACAATCCCGGCAATGGAAATCCTGGCATTGTTGTTTTGCCCCAGTTTAATGGTGACAGAAAAGACAGAATTATGGAGTTTATCAAGGAAAACGGCAGGGCCCAGGTTTGGCAGATAAAAGAGATTCTGCCTGAGGTCAGTAAAAGAACCCTGAGAAGGGATTTTGAAACCCTGCTGGAACAGGGGATCCTTGAAAGGGTTGGGGAGAGGAATAATACTTTTTATCAATTAAAAATACTTCAATCGTAGGTAGGACATACATATATTATAGGTAGGACAAGCTGTCCTACCTTCTACAGCTTATTACAATGGCAAATCCTCGCAAAGAATTCGCTAAAATCTACGATCAGTGTATTCAAAAAATATATCGCTTTATCTTTTTGAAGGTGAATTCCGAGGAAATCGCCCAGGATTTATGTTCAGAAACCTTTTTAAAAGGCTGGGAATCTTACAAGAATAACTCCAAAATCGATAATCCATCTGCTTTTTTATACCGCATCGCCCGCAACCTGGTTACTGATTATTACCGGGAAAAAGGCAGGACTCAGTTCGTTTCTCCGGAAATCGTGGCCATTGCCGATCCCGGACCGGGAATAGAGGAAAAAATAGCTTTTAACTCGGATTTGGACCAGATTAAGGCGGTTTTAACCAATCTTAAAGAAGAATACCAGAACGTGATCATCTGGCGGTATTTGGACGATTTGTCCATACCTGAAGTGGCTAAGATGATGGATAAAACAGAAGAAACCACCAGGGTTACCCTTCACCGCGCCTTAAAAGCCTTAAAAGAGGAGTGTAACAAAAGGGAGAATTTTACGTCGTAATTGTATGAACTTGACCGAAAAAGAACTCATTGGCAAACTGCAGGAACTCCGCCAAATTAGCCCCAGAGACAACTGGGTTAATTTCACCAAAACCCAAATTTTAGGCGAAGAACCTAAATTTACCTTATTTCCATACTTAAAACCGGCTTTTGCCGGTTTTATTGCTGTCTTCGTCCTATTTATAGGGCTTTACGGCGTAGTTAAGAATTCCATACCTGGCGATTTGCTCTATTCTCTAAGGAGAATAGCTCACGAAGGCCAGGCGGTTTTTGTTCCAGAATCTGGGAAAACCGTTTTTCAATTGAAATTAGCCAATGACAGATTGGAGGATTTGGCCAAAGCGCCGGCCAAAAACTTGGCGCCGACCATCAGCGAATTCAAGGCTAATATCTCAGAAGCAGCCAAGAATCTGGCCAAAATAGACGCCA
>JAQUAA010000029.1 GCA_028687495.1 Minisyncoccota bacterium
CTACACGGTACAAGGTCATTGGACATTCAGGAATTTATGGGTGTTTTTCCCGCTGAATCTTTCAGGGAAAAATTAAATACGGCTAAAACGGTTTTTCATAAGCTAGGGGAAAATTTAACCAAAAAATACGGACTGGAGGGCGGTTTTTCCCCCAATTTAAAAACAAAAGAAGTATTGGATTTATTGACGAAAGTCGGCAAAAACAAGAGAATTAAAATCATTTTAGATGCGGCGGCCTCTTGCTCTTCTATAATAAAAACGCCGCAATATTATCTCGGTTTGATCAAAGAATATCCCATTTTGGGGATAGAAGATCCTTTTCCTCAGGATGAATGGGAGAATTGGCAAAGATTAAATGCAAAATGCAAAATGCAAAATGCGAAATTGTTGATAATTGGCGATGATTTGACGGTGACCAATCCTCAAAGAATAAGATTAGCCCATCAAAAAAAGGCCTGTAATGCTTTAATCATTAAACCGAATCAGATTGGTACGGTTTCAGAAACGATTGAAGCAGTAAAATTAGCCAAGTCTTTCGGTTGGAAAACGATAGTTTCTCACCGATCCGGTGAAACGATGGATGATTTCATCGCCGATTTGGCAGTGGGACTAGGAGCGGATTTTATTAAGGCAGGTGCGCCCTTTCCCGAAGAGAGGATGGTAAAATATAATAGATTGGTTAAAATAGAAAAAGAGATTCATGGCTAAATTAATTTTAGTAAGACATATTAAATCGCAATGGAATGAAGAAAACAGATTCACTGGTTGGATGGATGTACCTTTGGATGAAAATGAAACTTACAAAGCAAAGGAATTGGCTGACAAAGTTTTTCAATCGAAGATTGATAGAATTTACACTTCGCCGTTGTTCAGGAATAAAGACACGGTGGCCAGAATGTTTGAATACGGCAATAAGAAATATCCGATTTTTATTCATCTTGATGGGGGGAAAATGCAGAAATGGGGACACTACATAGACATCAGCCAGGAGGATGTACCGGTTTTCGTCTCAGAGGCCCTTAATGAACGATATTACGGAAAATTACAGGGAGAAAACAAGGAATCGGCTGCGGAAAAATACGGTGAAGAAAAATTACATTTATGGAGGAGAAGCTGGCAAGAAGCGCCACCGGGGGGAGAAAGCTTGAAAGGCGTCTATAATAGAGTCGTGCCTTTTTATCAAAAATACATTGAAAAGGATTTAAAAGAAGGAAGAAATGTTTTAATCGTGGCCAGTCATAATTCCCTGCGGGCTCTAGTGAAACACATTGAAAATATATCCGATAAAGACATTATTAATCTTGAAATACCTTACGCCGGGATAAAAGAGTATAATTTTTAGCCCTTGACAAGATCTCCCACGCCTGTAATATATAGATAGTCATCTATATATTTTTTTTACGCCGATGAAAAAAACGAAAAAGTGCACAAATTGTCTTACCTTATTGGGAGACAATACCAGGACGAAAATAATCAAACAATTGAAGAAAAAGCCGAGCCGGGTTTCCGATATCGAGGCTAATTTTTCTTTGACTCAGCCCACCATTTCTTACCATTTGAATATTTTGAAGAAATTGGGGATGGTTCAAAGTAAAAAACAGGGCCGAGAAGTTTATTATCATTTGAACGAAAAATATCCTTGTAAAAAGTGTGATATTTTTAACTTACCCTTTAAAACATGAAAAAAATCTATTTAGATTATGCAGCCACCACTCCAGTTGATCCGCGCGTAACGAGGGCAATGTTGCCGTATTTCAATAAAAAGTTCGGCAACACCATGTCTTTGCACGGTTTCGGCCAGGAAGTTAAATCAGCACTGGAACAAAGCCGGGAGGAAGTGGCTAATTTCATCGGGGCGGAACCCAATGAAATAATATTTACCGGTTCAGCTACCGAGAGTAATAACTTCGTCTTAAAAGGAATTGCTTTCGCCAATCGTAATAAAGGTAGAAACATCGTCATTTCTTCGATTGAACATCCTTGTATCATGGAATCGGCTGAATGGCTGGAATCACAGGGATTTGAAATAACTCGCTTGCCGGTGGATAAATACGGTCAAATTTCTCCGGGAGATGTTGAAAAAGCAATCAAAAAAGAGACAATTTTGGTTTCGATAATTCACGCCTCCAATGAAATAGGGACAATCCAGCCGATAAAAGAAATCGGAAAAATCTGCAGGGAAAAAGGAGTGTACTTTCATACCGATGCAGTTCAAAGTTTCGGCAAAATTCCTCTCGACGTCAATTCAATAAATGTTGATTTATTGTCCGCTTCTTCCCATAAAATGTATGGTCCCAAAGGAGCTGCTATTTTATTCATCAGAAAAGGTACGAAAATTGAACCGCTTCTGCATGGCGGTGGTCAGGAAATGGGTCTGCGGTCTTCGACCGTAAACGTTCCGGCAGTAGTTGGTTTTGCGGAAGCCTGTAAAATTGCGAAGAAGGAAATGAAAAAAGAAGGTACAAACCTTACAAAATTAAGAGATAGATTGATAAAAGGAATTTTGTCAAAAATCCCAGGTTCCTATCTCAACGGCCATCCCCAAAAACGGCTGCCCAATAATATTAATTTTTGGTTTGAAGGAGTTGAAGGAGAATCAATCGTCATCCAGTTGGACTTATTGGGCATTGCCGCTTCCACCGGTTCTGCTTGTTCTTCAGCCAAACTTGAACCAAGTCATGTTTTACTGGCAATAGGGTTAAAGCATGAGCAAGCGCATGGTTCTTTAAGATTGACTTTGGGCAGGTGGACTAAGAAGTCGGAGATAGATTATGTTCTGAAGGTTCTGCCTCAGATAATTCAAAAATTAAGAAAAATATCAGGAAAAATATGAAACCTTATTATTCCAGAGAAGTAATTAAAAGATTTACCAATCCAAAAAACTTCGGGGAAATTAAAAATGCCGATACGGTAGGTAAGGTCGGTAATCCCAGATGCGGGGACATCATGAAATTGTATATAAAAATAGGGAGGAAGGGGGGGAAAGAAATCATCGAAGATATTAAATTTCATACTTTGGGGTGTGCGGCAGCCATAGCTACATCTGATATGGCCTGCGATTTGGTTAAAGGCAAGACGCTCAGAGAAGCCCTGAAGATAGATTACAAAAAAATAATTAAAGCGCTTGGTGATTTGCCGCCGATTAAAATCCACTGTTCCGTTTTAGCTAGAGAAGGTTTAAAAGCGGCAGTTGAAAATTACTATGCCAAAAAAAAGAGCCAAAAGAAATAAAGCAGTGGTGGCAATGTCGGGAGGAGTTGATTCAAGCGTGGCAGCAGCTCTTTTGAAAAGAGACGGCTTTGATGTGGTCGGCGTTTTCATGAAATTTTGGTCGGAAGGAGGAAGTGAAATCAAAAATAAATGCTGTTCCAGCGAATCTGAAAAAAGAGCGAGGAGAGTGGCGAAAATCCTTAAGATTCCTTTTTACGCTTTGAATTTCGAAAAGGAATTTAAAAAAAGAATCGTTGATTATTTTCTTAAGGAAAACAAAAAAGGCGTAACTCCCAATCCCTGCGTCGTTTGCAACAAAGAAATAAAATTCGGTCTTCTGTTGGAAAAAGCTTTGGAGCTGGATGCCGATTTCATCGCGATGGGACATTATGCCCGGATTAAAAAAGATGAAAGGGGCGCGCATTTATTGAAGGGAAGGGATGCAGAGAAAGATCAGAGTTATTTTCTTTGGAAACTTAATCAGAAACAGCTAAAACATGTTTTATTTCCGGTGGGAAGTTGTACCAGATCGGAAGTGGAAAAATTGGCAAAGAAATTCAAGCTGCCTTTTAGCGGGGTCAAAAAATCACAAGAAATTTGTTTTATTCCCAATACTGTCGAAGATTTTTTAAGGAGACACCTTAAATCGAAAGCAGGGAAGATCATTACTAAAGAAGGCAAGACAATCGGAGAACATCAGGGATTATGGTTTTACACAATCGGCCAGAGAAAGGGGATAGGACTTCCCGGAGGCCCCTATTACGTTATGGACAAAGATTTGAAGAAGAACCTTCTGCTTGTTACAAAAAACGAAAAAGATTTATTTAAAAAAGAATTAATCGCCAAAAATATTAATTGGATTTTAGGCAAGGAGCCGAAATTGTCCCTGAAAGTTTCAGCCAAAATCCGTTATCGCCATAAATCGACTTTGGCCAAAATATATCCTCACACAGCGCATGCGACGTACAGAATACGCTTTGAACGGCATCAAAGGGCCGTCACTCCAGGTCAATCAATAGTTTTCTATAAGGGCCGGGAACTTCTGGGCGGAGGAATAATTAATTAGAGATAAAGGTCGATCATAAAATAATTAAAAACAAAAATATGAAAAAATTAATATTTCTATTGTTTTCTTTGACGTTTTTTCCTTTTATCGCATCGGCTGATTTTGGCGGCATGATGGGGTACGGCGTTGATTGGAGAGGAATGATGGGGGGAGCGGGGATGTTCGGAATGGGTCTTGCCGGTTTTCTCTTTTTCGTTTTGGTTTCTTTTATATTTTCATTGATTTTTTGGTTAGTATATAAATGTCTTATAAAAAAATAAAATAAACATGAAAAAATACGAAGAGATTAAAAAATTGTCTTTCTCTAAACCCTTAACAAGGATTTCTGAAAAGACCATTTCAATCCACTACGACAAACTTTATCAGGGTTATGTGAAGAAATGGCAAGAGATTCAGGAGAAACTGAAAGAGATCGATAAATCAACTTCCAATGCTACTTTTTCCGATCTGAGAGAGTTAAAACTGGAAGAAGGTTTCGCTGCCGATGCCATTTTATTGCATGAGGCTTATTTTGATGTTTTGGGAGGGAACGGAAATCCAGAAGGAGATATTGTCGACGCAATTGCAAAAGATTTCGGTTCCTTCGAAGCCTGGCGGGAAGAATTTGAGGCTTCGGGTTTGGCAGCCAGGGGATGGGTTGTTTTGGCTTATGATTTCAACGACGGGAAACTGCACAATTACATAGCCGACCTGCATAATCAGGGCGGGGTG
Source organism: Minisyncoccota bacterium (assembly GCA_028687495.1). Lineage (GTDB taxonomy): Bacteria > Patescibacteriota > Minisyncoccia > Minisyncoccales > RBG-13-42-11 > JAQUAA01. The sequence continues at coordinate 4,988 of JAQUAA010000029.1, forward strand.
TGGGGGACGTCTCCAATTTTGGTTTTGGATGTGTATGAGCACGCTTACTTTATTGATTACGGCTCTGACAGAAAAAATTATATCGAAGCTTTTTTCCAGAATCTGAACTGGGAAGCGATAAATAAAAAATTCCTGAAAATAGTGAGAAAATAAATTCAGGTCAGCAAACCAATGCATTATCCTCTTGACAGGCAATCGTGGCTTGCTAATATTTCTATTGTATACCTATACCTATGGTCAGGGTATTTATAATAATTTAAAACATATGTCTAACCAAAAAGAAAAAACCTTAATAAATTTCAAGAAAGCGCAAAGTTTGATTGAAAAAATCATTAAAATGATAGAGAAAGACGAATATTGCATCGATATCATGCAGCAAAATCTGGCTGTTTTGGGTTTACTGAAATCAGCCCATCAAATGTTGATGGAAAATCACTTGAATACTTGTTTTAAAAAAGCCATGGCAACGAAAAATGAAAGAAAAAAACAGGAAATGATTCAACAGATTCTAAGAGTAACTAAATTGTTCAATAAATAGTTTTTTAACAGCATGAAAAAGTATAGAAATTTATATTTAATAATGATTTCAATTTTGATATTCGGTGGACTTTTCGGCCTCAAGTATTACTTTGGGGCGAGGGAAGGATTGCCGGCTTATGCTCAAAATAACGCCGATATTCAAACGGCTTATGAATACGCCTTAGAGAAACCAGAACTTTTGGAACAAATCCCTTGCTACTGCGGTTGTTCCCAGATCGGACATAAAAATGTCGAAGACTGCTTCGTGAAAGAATTCAGGAACGATGGAAGGGTTGTGTTCGACGAACACGGAGCTAACTGCGGCATTTGTTATTCTACGGCTCTGGACAGCAAAGCTCTTTTTGAAAAGGGCAAAAGTCCTCAAGAGGTCAAAAATTTTATTGATGAAAAATATTCCCGATATGGATCAACAATATAAAGAGAATAAAGAAAAAATAAAAGAGCACACCTATTTCGTTAAGGGAATGCACTGTGCTTCTTGCGAGATTTTGATAGAAAAAAAATTACTGGAATTGAACGGAGTAAAATCGGTTGAGGCATCGACAAATTCCGGGGAGGTGGTGATTGAATACGAAGGGGAAGCCCCGCGAATCAACGTCTTAAACAAGATTTTCCAAAAGGAAAATTATGTTTTCTCCGATAAACGAGGAGAAACCGAATCTCGGAACGGTTTTGACAGGAAAGAATTTTTCATAACTTTCGGAATTGGCTTATTGGTAATTTTTGGTTTCATCGGTTTAATCAGGTTGGGCTTATCCGGCTTAATTAGCGTCAATTCCTCCTCTTCCTTGATAACTTTTTTTGTTTTCGGTCTTCTGGCAGGTATCTCAACTTGTGCGGCCCTGGTTGGGGGGTTGGTTCTTTCAATGTCCAAACAGTGGTTGGAGCTCTATCCCGATAATAAATCCACCTTCACAAAACTTCAGCCTCACCTCATGTTTAACGTGGGCAGGATTGTTTCCTATGCGGTTTTGGGAGCGGCGTTGGGTATGTTGGGCGGAAAATTGCAGATTTCTTTGAAATTCACTTCGTTTTTGGTTATCGTCGTATCCGTTATGATGAACCTTCTGGCCTTACAAATGCTGGGCTTGAAGGCTTTTCGAAAATTTCAATTTACAATGCCAAGATTCATAACAAGACGCATAGCCGACGAATCCAATTTCCGGGGACGCTACATGCCCTTTTTAATGGGAGCATTAACTTTCTTTTTACCCTGCGGTTTTACCATAACCGCCCAGGGACTGGCTCTGCTTTCGGGGAGTGCTTTGCAGGGCGCTTTAATCATGTTGTTTTTCGCCTTGGGCACTCTACCGATGCTTCTGACGATAGGTTTCTCCACCATTAATTTTTCCAAGAAACCGCATTTGTCCTTCAGATTTTTGAAGGTCGCCGGTTTCCTGGTTCTGTTTTTCGCTTTGTACAATATTAATTCCCAGCTGAATGTTATGGGCGTAACCAGTTTAAATGACATTAAGCCCAAAGTTACCCAGTCCGCCGGTAAAACGGAAGAAGGATTGGCTCCGATTATTAACGGCAAGCAGCTTCTTAAGATGGAGGCTTCTTCCCGGGGCTACAATCCGGATTTTTTCAAAATCAAAGTCGGAATTCCCGTGAGATGGGAAATCACCGATGTGGGAACATCGGGATGCACCAATGCCGTAATCTCCCGGAATCTGTTTGAAGGAGAGATTCCCTTGACTCCTGGTCAAACCAGCGTCAAAGAATTTACTCCGACTAAAGCCGGAAGATACAAGTTCAGCTGCTGGATGGGCATGGTTTCGGGCATGATTGAAGTGATAGATGAAAAAAATCAGACAGTTCAGGCAGCTCAAACTGCAGTTGTGTCTTCTGGGGCAAGGGGGTGCAGTTGCGGGTGCAGTGGCAGATGAAGAAAATAATCTTAAAAATATCCAAAATGGACTGCGCTTCCTGCGCAGCCAACATTGAATACACTCTTAAAAAAGAAAAGGGTGTGTTTTCGGCTGGCGTTAATTTTGCATCGGAAAAAGCAACCGTTGAATTTGACGGAAAAGAGACAAATCTCGAGAAAATCAAGAAGGTTATAAAAGACTTGGGTTACGGAGCCGAAGAGGAAACTTACGAATCGATGATGGAACATCACGAACACAGTCGGCCATCCGGCGAAGAAGAAATCGGACGGCTGAAAAACACTTTCATCTTTTCCGCCGTCTTCGGCCTGCCGGTCTTCTATTTGGTCATGGCAAAAATGGTGGGATTGCCCCTGCCTCCTTTGTCTTTAAAAGCGGAAATCGTCATCCAATTTTTGATTACCACCGCAGTCATGGCGGTGAATTATCCCATATATATTTCCGGCCTGAAAAAATTGATTCAGAGAAAACCGAACATGGATTCTCTGATTCAGACCGGGACAATGGCTGCTTATTTTTACAGTGTAGCCATATCTTTGTTGATCTGGTTGAATCCCAATTACGGGGGAGATCATCTTTATTACGAAAGCGCCGCCCTGATCTTGGTTTTCATTTCTCTCGGCAAATATCTTGAGGCTTTGACTAAGGGAAAAACCGGCGAGGCGATAAAAAAACTCATCGGTCTTCAATCTAAAGAAGCCACGATCATAAGGGA
>JAQUAA010000001.1 GCA_028687495.1 Minisyncoccota bacterium
GGACAATCAGTTATCCCCACGCCGCTCCCCCTTATGGTACAACTCTCAAGCGGACCTTCGGTGGTTGTTTGGGCTTGCGCAAAAAAACCCGTTAACAGTCCTCCAGCAAGCAAACCCATTAATGCTATCGTCAATAAAGCTTTCCCCATTGTTTTATACATAAGTTTAAGGTTTCTTTATTAACTTCTTACTCCTAAGATTTGATTTATAATAGCAAGAATACCTTTTGAAAGCAAGACGACGGCAAAACCGATGGCCGTCCATAAAAGCAGGTTTTTTGCCTGATTGACCTTATTAAGATTACCGCCGGCAGTAACAAGAATGAATCCGCCGATAATCACCATCAAAGGAGCCAAGACAATGGCAATCTTAAAAACGAAATCAATGCCATTGCCAACCACCGCTTCGAAACTGGTGGCAACAATTGGATTTTGGATTACAATCTGCTGCTGGGCGAAAACTACGACCGGAGTAATCAGCCCCGCTAGAATAGTAGTCTGAAGAATCTTTTTCATAATTAATTTATTTTACCAGAATTAAACCGTAGTGATAAGTGCCGGCTGAAAATTCTTTTTCTATCGTTAAGTTAAGGTCTAAAGCTATTTCCTTTAAATCTTTCGGCGCCGTTCTTTCCCCTTCCGGACCGACGGGGGAGTCAGGTTTCCATTCGATGATCAAAATTCTGCCTCTGGGTTTCAATAATCTTTTGCCTTCTGAGAGCACTTTCTTTTTGTCCTGAACCTGGAAAAGAAGATTGGTCATCAAAATCAAATCCAAACTTTCCTCGAAAATATCCACTCCTTTTTCAACGTCGGCCCTGATTGTCTGGATATTGAAAATTTTGGCTCCCTGGGCTTTGGCTTTAAGAGCGGATAGGGGCTCCTCCAAAATATCAATCGCATAAACCTTGCCGTCTTCCAAAATTTTGGCCAAGGGGATGGCCCAGCCGCCACTACCTGAACCGAAATCGGCAGCCGTCATTCCTTCTTTCAGTTTCAATTGGTTTAAAATTTCGTTTGGGTTGAGAAATTCCATAATAACTTATGATTAGATGCAGGCTGCCGAAGCAACCTTATCTCCCTCTTCCAACCTCATTAGACGAACTCCCTGGGTTGAACGGGAAAGCTTGGGAATCTGGGAAATTTTCGTTCTGATGACCTGACCTCTTTGGGAGATGACGATTAAATCTTCTTCCTCTCCAGTTAAAGCGAAGGAAGCCACGATATCACCGGTTTTCGGGGTAATATTGGCTGTTTTAATGCCGGATCCTCCTCTTCCCTGGACTTTGTATTCTTTCAGTTCCGTCCTCTTGCCGTAGCCGTTTTCGGTAACCACCAGCAAATAATTCTGCGTTTTATTATTGGCGTCCTGAATGGGAATAACGTCCACTCCCACGAGTTTGTCTCCTTTCTTTAATCTTACCGCTTTGACGCCGGAAGCCTGTCTCCCCATCTCCCTCGTTTCTTTTTCTTTGAAGCGGATGGACATGCCTTTTTGGGTAACCAGAATTACCTCGTTCTGCCCGGTGGTCTTGCAGACCTCTTTCAGGAGATCGTTCTTTTTAAGAGTTATGGCTATCAAGCCGGATCTTCGGACATTATCGAATTCCGAGAGAGCTGTTCTTTTAATTATACCATCTTGGGTGAGCATGACTAAATATTTCGTTCCCAGGGTCTCATCTTCCTTGCCCAAAGGCAACAGGGATAAAACTTTTTCTTCGGGGGAAATTTCCAAGAAGTTAAGAAGTCCCCGGCCGCGGGCCACTCTCTGGCCTTCGGGAATTTCATAAACCAAAGTCCGGAAAACCTTTCCCGAATCAGTGAAAAAGAGAAGGGAGTCATGGGTATTGGCTGAAAGGAAATGTTCAACGGTGTCGTCCTGCAGCGTCTTCATCCCCATAATTCCCTTGCCTCCTCTTTTTTGGATTTTATAGGTTTTGGGATTGATTCTTTTGATGTAGCCGCCTTGGGTCAGGGTAATGATCGTTTCTTCCTGGGGAATCAGATCTTCCTCGGCAATTTCTCCCAACCCCTGGACCTGGACCTTGGTTCTTCTCTCATCTCCGAAATTTTCCTTTATCTCTCTTAGCTCTTTTTTAATCACTTCTTTTATTCTCTGCGGGCTCTTGAGAATTTCAATCAGTTCCTTGATCATTATTTTCAATTGTTTCAGCTCATCTTCGATCTTCTTTCTTTCAAGTTTGGCCAAAGCCGAAAGCTTGGTCTCCAGAATGGCGTTGGCCTGAATCTTGGTCAAACGGAATCTCTTCATTAAATTCTTCTCGGCATCCTCCCGGCTCGCTGAATTCTTAATCGTTTTGATCACGGCGTCGATGTTGGCTAAGCACTTGTGCAAACCTTCCAGAATGTGAGCTCTTTCCTTGGCTTTTTCCAAATCGAATTTCGTTCTTCTCGTCACCACCTCGGTCCGGTGGTCAATGAAATAACTTAAAAGTTCAACCAAATTCAAAACCCGGGGCTGTATCCCCTCGACCAAAGCCAGCATGTTCAAATGGAAGGTTTTTTGAAGGTCGGTGAATTTATAGAGGCGGTTGAGGACTTTTTGAGGATAAGCGTCGCGGGAAAGTTCGATGACGATTCTCATGCCGTCTTTATCCGATTCGTCCCTGATGTCTTTTATCCCCTCGATTTTTTTCTCCTGAACCAGATTGGCGAATTGTTCGATCAGTGTTGATTTTTGGACCTGAAAGGGAATCTCGGTGATGACAATCCGTCTTTTGCCGGTTTTTTCCTGTTCCATGACTTCGGCCCTGCCCCTCGTGACAATCGGACCCTTGCCCTGGGAATAGGCCTGGATTATTTCTTTCTGATTGAAAATTATGCCGCCGGTCGGAAAGTCAGGCCCCTGGATGAATTTAAAAAGTTCCTCGGTATCGATTTTGGGATGATCGATTAAATAGACTATGGCATCGCAAACCTCGGAAATATTATGAGTGGGGATGTTGGTCGCCATGCCGACGGCAATTCCCAAAGAACCGTTGAGCAACAGCTGGGGGACCGGGGAGGGCAGAACGGTCGGTTCCTTTCTCGTCCCGTCGAAATTTTCAACAAAGTTAACCGTATTCCTTTCGATGTCTTTCAGCGTTTCCTCTCCGATTTTGGAAAGGCGGCATTCAGTGTATCTCATGGCTGCCGGCGGATCACCGTCAATCGAACCGAAATTTCCCTGGCCTTCGATCAGGGGATAACGCAGAGAAAAATCCTGGGCCATTCTCACCAAGGAATCGTAGACAGCCATGTCGCCGTGAGGATGGTAACGGCCGAGACAGCTTCCCACCACTGTCGCCGATTTCCTTGACTTGGCGGAGTGTTTCAAACCTTCCTCCAGCATGGTGTAGAGAATTCGGCGGTGAACCGGTTTCAAACCGTCTCTAACGTCAGGCAGAGCACGGGCAACGATAACCGACATGGCATAGTTAATGTATGATTCCTGCATTTCCTCGGTTATCTCCCTCGGTTTGATCAAGCCCATAGCCGTATTTTGAATTTTTTGATTGTTATTGTTGTTCTTCATGTTTCTCATCCTCTACTTAGGTATTTCTACTTTCGGTATGTCCAGTTTTTCCAAGTTTAAGTCCTTTTTGAATTCTTCCATTTTAAAATCTTCTAATTTTTTTTGGAAATTCTTGATCAGGACAAAAGAAAGAGACAAACCGATGACAGCCACCGCCGTCCAGAGGATAATTCTTCTTTTCTTTTCCGGCAGACTTTGAAGTTCTTTTAAAAAATCCATCTAGGGGGTCAAGATTACTATTTTCGCTTCCTCGGCTGAAATGTCTTTCTTTTTAATGGATAATTTGGATATGGGTTCCAGCTTCTTTATCCCCATCGTCTTGAGAAACCTATCCAAACCCTCAAGCTTTATCTTTAATTTAGGCAGCTGGTAATGCATCGGGATGATGATGTTGGGTTCGATCTGCGACATGATTTTAACCGCCTCTTTTGCGGAAATGGTGTAAACCCCGCCCACCGGAATCATCAGAACGTCTATCTCGCCTATTTTCTCAATTTGCTCTGCAGTCAACTCTTTTTGGCCTAAATCACCGAGGTGGCATATTCTCACGTCCTCGGCTTCTATGGTATAGATGGTATTTGTTCCTTTTTCTTTCCCTCCCACGCTGTCGTGAAAAGCGGGAATTCCCTGCACAAAAACTTCTTTTATTTCGTATTCTCCGGGTCCCTGAATCAAAAAAGGGGGCTCGGCTGAGCCAGCGACAGGGGAAACCGCCTTGATGTTGTTGTGATCGTGATGCTGATGGGTCACCAACACAATATCCGCTTCCAGCTTGGGAATTCTCAAACCAGTCGTTTCGTCAAAAGGATCAATAACAATGCTGACATGATTGTTCTTGCCCTGGCTGGATAAAATTTGAAAACAAGATTGTCCCTTCCAGATTATTTGCATACAAAAATATTTTATCATAAATTGGCTTTTGTCTCAACTATTGCATTTTTCCACAAAATAATGTAACATCATTTTTATGAAAGAATTACTCGAGAAAAACAATTTGATAAAACCGGCTCAGGTAGGGAAAATCGTTGAAGGCAAAGTTATCGGCAAGGCGAGATCGGCTATCTTTTTGGATCTGGGCCCCATCGGAACCGGAATAATTTACGGCAAAGAATTCCAGGAAGCTAAGGAAGCGCTGAAGGGACTGAAAATCGGGGAAACCCTGTTTTCTAAAATCGTTGATCTTGAAAACGACCAGGGCTACATCGAATTATCTCTGAGCCAGGCCTCCGACGAACTGACTTGGGAAAAATTAAGACAAGTGAAGGAAAAAGGGGAAACGATTACCGTAAAAATTTCGGGTGCGAACAAAGGCGGTTTGTTATCGGAAGTTTTCGATGTTCCCGCCTTTTTGCCAGTTTCCCAACTGTTGCCTGAAAATTATCCCAGAGTGGAAAAAGGCGATACTTCCAAGATTATAAAAGAACTCCAGAAATTCATCGGTAAAGATATGGAGGTTAAGGTTTTTGATCTGGATTCCAGAGAAGGAAAATTGATTTTATCGGAAAAAGCCAAAGAAGACGAGAAAATAAAAGAGATTTTAAAAAGCTATAAGGTCGGCGATGTCGTTGAGGGAGAAATCACGGGCATCACCGACTTCGGCGTCTTCATGAAATTCGGCAAGGAAGGATTGGAAGGCTTGGTTCATATTTCCGAATTGGACTGGCAGCTGATCGAAGACCCGGCGGACATCGTCAAAGTGGGAGAAAAAATCAAGGCGAAAATCATTTCCATTTCCGAGAGCAAAGTTTCCCTGTCCCTGAAAGCTCTTAAAAAAGATCCTTGGCTTGATATTGAAACGAAATACAAAAAAGGCGATGTCGTCGACGGAAAAGTGACGAAACTCAATCCCTACGGCGCATTCGTCCAACTGACTCCGAAAATCCAGGGTCTTTGCCATATCTCCGAATTCGGCACCAAATCCAAGATGGAAACCATGCTCAAGGTGGGAGAAAAGTATAAATTTCAAATCTTGGAAATTCAGCCGAAAGAACACAGAATGAGCTTGAAGCTGGTGGAATAAACAGAGCTAGCGAAAATCGTTAAATTCAGCGTCCGAGGACCAATTCGGACGTTTTTGATTCAATGGGCGATTCCTTGAACTTTTCGAAATTCTCTGTTATCCTGAAAGAGTATTCCATGAAAAATTTAATCAAAAATTTCATATTTATCCTGCTGATTCTTTTGGTGGTTTCCAGCATCTTCACCGCCTTTTCCAAACCATTCAAAAAGGAAACTGAAATATCTCTGACCCAGTTGGTAAATGAAATCAACCAAGGGAAGGTTAAAAAAATAACTGTTTCCGAGAATAAGCTGGAGATAGTTTATCAAGACGAAACCCTGGCTACTTCCCGCAAAGAAACAGAAATGGCTCTTTCCCAGTCTCTGATAAATTACGGGGTCAGCGCCGAAAAGTTGAAATCAGTCGAGGTTGAAACGAAAGAGAACGGAGCGCTTTGGAGCTGGCTGGGGCCCCTGCTTTTCGCCCTGCTTCCTCTTCTGCTCTTTGGTGTATTTTTCTGGATGATTTTCAGACAGGCCAAAGTGGGGGCAATGCAGGCTTTTGATTTCACCAAGGCCAGAGCCCGGTTATTCGGAGCGGAAGGACACTCCAAGGAAAGAATCACCTTTAAGGACGTAGCCGGCCTGAAAGAAGCAAAAGAGGAACTGAAAGAGATCGTTGATTTTTTGAGAAATCCCAAGAAATTCTTGCAAATGGGAGCGAGGATTCCCAGGGGCGTGCTTTTAATGGGCAGTCCCGGCACCGGCAAAACGTTATTGGCCAGGGCTGTAGCCGGCGAGGCTCACGTTCCTTTTTTCCATATTTCTGGTTCGGAATTCGTTGAGATGTTCGTCGGAGTGGGAGCCGGCAGAGTCAGAGATCTGTTTTCTACGGCAAAAAAAGCTGCTCCGGCCATTATTTTCATCGACGAGCTTGATGCCATCGGCCGGCACAGGGGAGCTGGTTTGGGAGGAGGACACGACGAAAGGGAACAGACCCTAAACCAAATTCTGGTTGAAATGGATGGTTTTGAAAGAGATACCAATTTGATCGTCGTGGCAGCAACCAACAGACCCGACATTCTGGATCCCGCCTTATTGAGGCCGGGAAGATTCGACAGAAGGGTAGTCCTAGATATGCCGGATATCAATGACAGGGAAGAAATCTTAAAAATCCACTGTCAGGGTAAGCCCCTGGCTTTGAACATCAATTTAAGGGAAATCGCCGAAAGAACTCCCGGGTTTGCCGGAGCGGATCTGGCCAATGTCGTTAACGAAGCGGCAATTTTGGCAGCCAGAAGAAACAAAAATCAGGTAACCCAGGCGGAATTTCTGGAATCAATCGAAAAAGTACTGCTGGGGCCAGAAAGAAAAAGCCACGTTCTGTCAAAAAGGGAAAAGGAAATAGCAGCCTATCACGAAGCCGGTCACGCCTTGGTTTCAGCTTCCTTGCCGGGAAACGAACCTGTCAGAAAAATTTCCATCGTGGCCAGGGGAGTAGCCGCCGGCTATACGATAAAAATGCCGACGGAGGAAAGAAGAATCAAAACGAAATCTGAATTCTTGGCTGAATTGGCCACCCTGCTGGGCGGCTTCGTCGCGGAAAAAATAAAATTCGGCGAAATGACTACGGGAGCCAGCAACGATCTGGAAAAAGCATCTGAGCTTGCCAGGAAACTGGTGAAAGAATACGGCATGTCTTCTCTGGGACCGATTTCTTTCGGAGAGAAAGAAGAATTGATCTTCTTGGGAAAAGAAATTTCGGAACAAAGGAATTATTCCGAAAAAGTGGCGGCTGAAATCGACAAGGAGGTTGCCGAATTTATAAAGGATGCGGAGAACCAGGCAAGAAAGATTTTAATGAGAAAGAAGGGGCTGCTGGAAAAAATCGCCAAAAGATTAATCGAAAAGGAAACTATCGAAAGAGAGGAATTTGAAGAATTGATCGGACAAAGAAAAGCGGAAAAACCATCTCACGCTCCGATAAACAGGGAAAGGGCGGTCAGGATAAAAATCAAACAGGTGTAAATGGATGGGCGTGTAGCTCAGTGGTAGAGCATTACTCTTATAAAGTAAGGGTCGAAGGTTCGATCCCTTCCACGCCCACCAGGGGCGGTTAGCTCAGTTGGCAGAGCGCATACTTGACGTGTATGAGGTCAGAGGTTCGAGCCCTCTACCGCCCACATGGAAATTATTTACGAAGACGACGATCTGTTGGTTTACGATAAACCGGCCGGGGTAAATTGCGACGATTTCCCAAAAAGAGTTCACCGTTTGGATAAAGATACTTCGGGAATATTTCTGGTGGCGAAAAACGACAAAACCTTGGCTTTTTTGCAAGAACAGTTCAAAAACAGAAAAGTGGAAAAGAAATATCTGGCTCTGGCGATCGGCCATCTTAAAAACCAGGAAGGGGAAATTGAGACCCTGATCGGCCGTTCTCCCGGAGACAGAAGGAAACAGAAAGTTTACCTGACAAATGAACCCGCTGATCAGGGGAAAAGAACGGCCGTAACTCACTATAAAGTATTGCAAAGATTTGAAAATTATGATTTGATAGAAGCCGAACCCAAAACCGGTAGGAAGCATCAAATAAGAACGCACCTGGCCTATTTGGGACATCCTATTGCCGGGGATAAAATGTACGGATTTAAAAACCAGCTCCTGCCCGAAGGACTGAAAAGACAATTTTTACACGCTTATTACCTAAAAATAAATTTACCAAATGGTCGAGAAACAGAATTCAAATCGGAATTGCCACAGGATTTAAAAGAAATATTAACTAATTTAAAATGACCACGAAATTAGACGCTTTCGTCAAAACTCAATTGAAGGGAAACATACCCGAAATCAAACCGGGCGATACGGTTCAGATTCATCAAAAAATCAAAGAAGGTGACAAAGAGAGAATCCAGGTTTTCGAGGGCCAGGTTATTGCCAAAAAACACGGCCAGGGCCTTTCCTCGATGATTACCGTCAGGAAGGTGATTTCCGGCATTGGAACAGAGAGAATCTTCCCCATCCATTCACCGATCATCGATAAAATAGAGGTGGTAAAGCGAGGAAAAACGAGAAGAGCCAAGCTTTATTATTTGAGAAGGGTTAAGGGAAGAAAAGCACGACTTAAGGCAGAACAAACCGTTGGAAAGGAATAAAATCGTACGGGCGGACGTGGCGGAATTGGCATACGCGCTACTTTGAGGGGGTAGTGGGCGCAAGCCTGTGTGGGTTCAAGTCCCACCGTCCGCACTTTTGTGGGCGGTTAGCTCAGTGGCCAGAGCGCCTCGTTTACACCGAGGAGGCCATAGGTTCAAGTCCTATACCGCCCACCCTCTCAATTGTTCATGTTATAATAACGATATTGAGCCGCGGTAGCTCAGTGGTAGAGCATTGCTCTGAAAAAGCAAGGGTCGATGGTTCGATTCCATTCCGCGGCACAAATGGACGGATCCGCGGGTGTCGTATAACGGCTATTACACGTCCTTGCCAAGGATGAGAAGAGGGTTCGACTCCCTTCACCCGCTCATCTTTCATGCCCTTGACATTTTCTATGGATAAGGTATTATGATAGAACCCCTGTAAAGGGGTTTTAAAATGGATACTTATTCTGAATGCCCCGGTTTAACGGGGACAAAGAGAAAAATTGTCTCTATTTCCCTAATTGTTTTCCTCGCTGGAACAGTTTTCCTTTGGCTGCCCCTCCCTAAAATTGAGGCGGATTTGGTTTTAGACGACTCTGCCATGGAAGAAAAACTGGCAATCCTGGAAGAAGACACCCTAATTGCCGTTTCCAATCCTACGGATCCTGATCCCAAAATCGTCCAAACACTACCGGTAATAGTCACTGCCTATTCCAGTACTGTCTGGGAAACCGATGACAGCCCCTTTATCACTGCTGCCGGTACTGAAGTCAGAGATGGTATTATCGCCAATAACATTCTGCCTTTCGGCACGAGAGTGAGAATCCCGGAACTTTACGGAGACAGGATTTTCGTCGTCGAAGACAGGATGAGCTGGAAAAAAAGCAATTACCACATTGATATCTGGCTTCCTTCTTATTCCGAAGCCAAGGACTTCGGCGCCAAAAGAACGTACATCGAAGTGCTGGAAAGCTAAATTAACTTCCAACGGAAAAACGGCCATCGGCCGTTTTTTTTATTCTTCATTTAAGTGCCCGAGGTGGGAATCGAACCCACACGAGATTGCTCTCACAAGATTTTAAGTCTTGCGTGTCTACCGTTCCACCACCCGGGCATTTGAGGCCAGGGTGGGAATCGAACCCACGTATAAGAGTTTTGCAGACTCTTGCCTTGCCACTTGGCTACCTGGCCGCGCATCTTCTAATATATATTTATCTTATTCTTCGCCTTTTTTCAACTTTGCCAAAATCTCCTCTATTTTACCAGCCTCAACCGTTTCTTTTTCTTCAACGAAATAAATTTTGGGTATGGGCCGCATTTCCAAGCGTCGATTCAGTTTTTGCTGAAGCTGATAAATGTTTTTATTCAGGATTTGAAGCACTGTTTTCTTTTTTTCTTCGGGAAGAGAAGAAATGTATATTTTTATCTCTTCCAAATCAGGACTAGCCTCGGCCCTGGTCAAAGTGACTAAAACGTCTAAAGGAAACTCAATCTCCCTCCGGATGATCTGAGATAATTCCTTTTTGATCAATTGATTAACTTGAGGAACTCTCTTGGACATTGGCAATCAGAAATTTTTATAGTTCTCCTTTTATTCTTTCTTCAACGAAAATTAAGAGCATGTCTCCTTCCTCGATCTTTACATTACCCTCGAACAAAATTCCGCATTCATCCCCCTTTGAAACAAGGTCTGCGTCTTTTTTGTTTCTTTGAAGATTAATCATCCTGCCCTGGCCCACTTTTTCTTCGGATCTCCAAACTTCGATCGAAGCTCCTTTTTTTACCTCCCCCTCAACCACTCTGCCGCCCACAATCTGCCGGTTTTTGTCCGAAATGAATTTGACCAGAACTTTAACTTTTCCTAACTCCCGGCGAACTTGTTCCGGAGAAAGAATCTTTTCCATAAATTTGCGGACTTCTTCAACCAAATCGTAGATAATCTCGAACGTCATTATTTTCGCTTTTTCCCTTTCCGCTATTTTTTTGGCGAGTGAGTCTGTTTTGACCCTGAAGCCGAAAATTAAAGCCCGGCTGCTGGCTGCCAGCTTGACGTCTGATTCGTTAATGTTTCCTACTTCCGATTTCAGGATCCTCAAAACAATTTTTTCCTGAGGCAGCGATTTTAAAATTTCCTCGATCGCTTCGGCGGAACCCAAGACATCCGTTTTTAAAACCAAGTTCAAGACTTTTTGCCCTTCGGAGATCTCCAAAACCTCGGGGGTTCTTTCTATTTTCTTCGAAGTTTGGGCGTATTTCTCGGCGCTTGCTAAGTCAGGAAAAACCTTGAATTCTTCACCGACTTTCGGCACCTGATTAAAACCGAAAACTATAACCGGGTCTGAGGCAAAAGCCCGTTCGATCGGCTTCTTTTGGAAATTTTCCAAACTTTTGATTTTGGTCAGGGCTGAAGGAGTAGCGACAATATCTCCCACTTTTAAGATGCCTTGCGTCAGAAGCAGGGTGGCGGTCGGACCTCTTAAATTATCCTGATACGATTCTATGACCACGCCCTCTCCGGGTTTATCCGTTTCCGTTTTCAGCCCTTCCATTTCAGCCACCAGCAAAATCAATTCCAAAAGCTCCTGAATGCCTTTATTGGTTTTAGCCGAAATTTCAATGGAGGGAATTTTACCGCCCAGAGACTCCACCAAAATGCCTCCTTTTTGCAATTCTCCTTTCACTTTTGCCGGATTAGCCTCGGGCTTATCCATTTTATTAAGGGCAACTATAACCTGAATTCCAGTTTGTTTAATCTCGGAAATTGCTTCTTTCGTCTGAGCCTGAACTCCCTGAGCGGCATCAATCACTAAAATGGCTATATCCGCTACTTTGGCTCCCCGGGAGCGCATTTGAGAGAAAGCTTCGTGGCCGGGAGTATCGAGAAAAGTAATCTTTTTTCCGTCTTTCTCGACCTGATAAGCTCCGATGTGCTGAGTAATCTCCCCGCCAGGTTTTTCGCCCGTAAATTGAAAATTGCGAATTGCCAAGAGCAAAGAGGTCTTACCATGATCAATATGACCCAGAACCACCACTATCGGCGGTCTGGTTGTTGGATTTTGATTCTTTATCATATTTTTGGGCTGCTTCAATTGCCTTTATCTCCTCCTGTGAAAGAGTGTATTGAGAACGGCCCTGTTTTATTGGTTTTCCGGAAACCCTATTCCCTTCCCTGGTATAAAGGCTGGTGATCACCGCGCCATCGTCGTTACCGTCAAGTAAAGCAATGGAGAAACTCTGGTCTCCGCCAACCTCGGAAAAGGGATTAAATCTGATTATGCCTGTTTTTTGGATCGAAAAACGGTGATCCTTTTTGAACAGCTCGAATTCTTTTGAAATCTTTTCGAAATTAATCTTAAGCTCCCTGAATTGTTTCAATAATTCTTTTAAATCCTTCGGTTCTTTTTTTTCTTTTTTGGGAAAAATGGACATAATTTTAATTTAAACTGCGGAGGGGGTGAGATTCGAACTCACGAGAACCTTTCGGCCCTACCGCATTTCGAGTGCGGCCGATTCAACCACTCTCGCACCCCTCCTCAATAGAATTTGGTGGACCCGCGGGGAATCGAACCCCGTACTCCTCCATGCCATGGAGGCGTGTTGCCGGTATACTACGGGCCCCTTTTCTGTGCCCCTGATAGGAATTGAACCTATATTTCCACGTTAGGAGTGTGGTGCTCTGTCCGTTGAGCTACAGGGGCCAATTTAAGTTAAAAGTTCAAAAATAAAAAAGCAAATTTATTTATAGCGTATGATAGCAGAATTTTTACTTACTGGCAACATTATATGGTATAATGAATCATATGGCAGAATCATTTTCAGTTGTTGAAATCGCGAAAAAAGTTTGTCCGGCGGTAATTACCATTGTTATTTCCCGCGACCTGCCGAAGGTGGAGGGTTTTTATTTTTTCCCTTTTGGAGGGCAGCAATTCGTCGTGCCGAAGGTCCAGGGAGGAAAAAAAGAAAAAACGAAAATCGGAGGAGGCTCCGGTTTCATCATTTCTCCTGACGGCTATGTTATAACCAGCAATCACGTGGTCAACGAGAGGGATGCCGACTACACGATTATTTACGAACCCAATAAAATTTATCCGGCCAAAGTAATTTCCAGAGATCCGATTAATGACGTCGCCATACTTAAGATAAATGCGAAAAATTTACCCTGCCTGGAACTAGGTGACTCGGATAAAATCGAACTTGGAGAAGGCGTTGTGGCGGTTGGCAATGCTTTGGGCGAATTTCACGATACGGTAAGCACCGGCGTCGTCTCGGGACTCAGCCGCTTTATCACTGCTTTTTCGGGGCTCTCTCGACAAGCGGAAATGCTGCGGGGGTTAATCCAGACTGATGCGGCCATTAATCCGGGAAACTCGGGAGGACCCTTGGTGAACAATGAGGGAAAAGTAATCGGCATTAACACGGCGGTTGTTATGGGAGCCCAAAATATCGGTTTTGCCATTCCCATTAACTATGCGAAAAAAGACTTGGAAGAAGTCAAAAAATACGGCAGAATAAAAAGACCTTTTTTGGGGGTAAAATACATAATTTTGAATAAGGAAATATCTGAAAAAAATAAACTGACTGTTGATTACGGTGCCCTGATCGTCAGGGAGGCTCTCGGAGAATCGGCCATCATCAAGGGATCGGCCGCGGAAAAAGCAGGTCTCAAGGAATTTGACATAATTTTGGAGTGCGAGGGAGAAAAAATAAACGAGGAAAATCCACTTTCCCACATCCTTCAAAAGCACGAAATCAACGAGGAAATTTCTCTTAAAGTTCTCAGAACGGGAAAAGAAATAATTGTTAAGGTCAAGCTGGACGAAAAAAAATAAAATTTGTTCTGTTAAAAATTCCCCACCAGGAACGGTGGGGAATTTTGTTTGGGCGGCCAAGCGGATTTGCACCGCCTCTGAGAGCTCCACAAACTCTAGTGCTGCTGTTACACCATGGCCGCCACGTGTGCCCCTGGCACGAATTGAACGTGCAACCTTTACCTTAGAAGGGTACTGCTCTATCCATTTGAGCTACAGGGGCGCGCACATTATTCTATCTAAATTAGCCCTTTTAGTCAATTTTGAAGGGATCGGGATATTTTTTGAGGTCGGTTCCAAGGAAACTTTCGTTTCTCATCTGCCAATCCTGCAAAATTTCTTGCTGGGTTTTCGTATCGAATTTCAAGGGTTCTTTTTCTGTCACTTCGGAAGTTCTGGTTATATTAAGATAATAATAGAAAATAACCGCACCGAAAATGCAAACAATGAGGAACATTCCTAATAACGTCAAGAAACTCTTTTCAGCCAAAACTCGCGGCGCTTTTCTGAAAAATTTCTTTATTTCCTTGATTTTTATTCTCTTTAAGCTGAACATAGGTTATTTAACGAAAACTTTTACGGAAAAATTCGCCCTGACATTGCTTGCGCCAGTCTCGCCTTGAGCCAATTTATTGATGCTTAGGCTCTGCACTTCAATAAGGTAAGAACTGTTTTCAAGCTTTTCCAAAAATTTCATGAAATTCGGGAAAGAACCGGTAGTGTTTATCTGAAAATTGAGATAAGACCATCCTTTCTCTTCTGTTTTTTTATCTGAAGAGGGAATTATTTCGATTTTTAACTGGCATTTTTCAGAGGTATCCTCCAGGAAGGTGATGAACTCTATGGGCACCTCCGAATTGACGAATAAATTGTTGATTTTATTAAGAATATCTTCAAGGTCTTTATACAGAACTTTGAATTTTTCAAGATTTGAAATATTCGCTTCCAGGGAAATGAAGTTTTGTTTTTCTGAAATTAAGGCCTTGGCATTGTCATTTATGCCTTGGAACAAAGGCAGAATGATGAAGGCTGTCGCCAAGGCAATTAAAAGCAGGAAAACAAC
Source organism: Minisyncoccota bacterium (assembly GCA_028687495.1). Taxonomy (GTDB): domain Bacteria; phylum Patescibacteriota; class Minisyncoccia; order Minisyncoccales; family RBG-13-42-11; genus JAQUAA01. Next base: position 14,544 of record JAQUAA010000001.1, read on the forward strand.
TAATGTTAAATTGATTTTATTAGCCATTGTCATTTTATTCTGAAGTTAACCGTAAAATTAATGTCGTTTTGTTTAACCCAAGAAACCGGCGGAAAAGAAATCGCTTCAAATCTTCCCTGTCCTTCTAAATTTTCTTTGAATTTCAATAAAATTTCCCGGGTGGTAGAAAAACCGGCGAGAGTGCATTCCGTTAATTTTTCTTTTCCGCTTTTGGGAGGACTAATGGATAAATTGGTCAAATATATTCCAGAAGGAATGGTTTCTGAAATTTCTTCCAGATCTTCTGTAGCACTGAACTGACTCCCGTAGAAAGAATCCAGTTGAGAAAGAGTCAGGTTAAAAGTAGTGAGATTTTTTTGTAGGGTTTGCATCTGGGGGGTCTGAAATTCTTTTTCTCTTTCTTGGTATAAAATTTTTTGAGCTTTGGTTTCTCCGGAAATGAAAATGTTTATTGAATAGAGAATTAAAGAAAAACAAAGGAGAATCAACAAAACATTGATTCCTAAAATCATAATTATTTTCCAGCTTTCTTCCCGAATAAGCTCTTGTTTACTTTGAGGCGGTAAAAGGTTTATCATCGTTTTTAATGCCCCTTAGGGCAAGTCCTAAAACGGTGGTGTATTCGAGGGACTCTTCTTTCTCATAAATTAAAATTTCTTTTTCTGGCTGGACATTGGAAGGCAAGATATTTATCCAGGGATTGCCGATTTCAACCGGCAAGTTAAGCTGAGAAGATAAAAACTCGGTAAGGCCTTTCAGTTTGGCGCCGCCTCCACAAATCAAGATTTTCTCTATTCCCTTGCCGTCTGGCGGCAGATGCTCGTGGCTGGAGTGTTCTAGATAATATCCAAGATATTTTTTAATTTGTTCGGTCAGATCGGTAAGGGAAGGAATCAGAGCGTCAAAAACTTCCTTACCCGCTTTCATCTCCTTATTTTCAAGTCCGTACTTTATTTTCAATTTTTCCGCCTCCGGCAAACTGATTTTCAGAGTTCGGGAAATGATTTCGGTAAAGTTCTGGGAAGAAACGGGTATGGAAAAAGTAAATCTCAGAGAATGTCCTGAAAAAATAATGAAACCCGTTCTCGTTGCTCCGAAATCAATCAAAAGCAGAGGACGGGTGGTTCCTTCATTTTTAATCAAGGCTCTAGCAATGGCCAGAGATTCTATTTCGAAGACGGTTGGTTTCAGTCCGGCCTTTTTCAGACAGCTGACATAATCTTCGATTACTTTGCGGGGAAAGGCAGCTATTAGAACATCAAGATGGTCCAAGTGGTTGACCACGGGACTAATAATCTGGTAATCCAAATATACCTCTTCTATCCCTAAGGGAATGTAATTTTCAGCCTCAAAAATTATGGCTGATTTCAGATCTTCTTCCGGCAGACGCGGCATTTGAATTACCTGCAAAAAGGCTTTTTCCTCGGGTAGGGAAACCACCACGTTCTTCGTCGCCAACCCCTCTCCCTTCACTTCTTTTGTCGATTTTTTGATGGTTTCCGCCAGTTCATCGATCTTCCTGATTTCTCCTTTTTTGACTATGCCCGGTTTCAGAGGAACTTCAATATAAGAAGCCAAATCAAAAAACTGCCCTTCTTTCTTAAGTTTTACGATTTTCAACGATATGTCGGAAATATCAAGTCCGAAACTTTCTGGTTTTAAATTAAGAAACTCTAGCATTTTATTTAATATGTTTCCTCCCAGTGTTCTATGGTGACAATCGGTGAATAGGGAGGTTTTTCTCCTTCTGGCGGCTGGAGACCGCCCCAAATTCCCTCAATGATGATTTGATTGCTTAAAGTGATGTTTATTACCGCCCAAGCGCTGGTTAGAGAAATTTTCCTGCCCAATAAACCGCCCGTCAGATTAAAGGCCCAAGGCAAGCTTATCAATCTTACTTCGTCGTTGGCATAAACCAATCCCGTGATATTGATATCTTGGAACGAAGAATAAAGACTGAAATTTATTTTTGATTTAGTCAAAAGACCGGACGGCTTTCCGAAACCAGGATCGTTAACCGTGATTTGGTCGAAGCCGCAATCTTTCTGTCCTTTATTGCTCCAGCAATTGCTTTCTCCGATGTTAATCGTGCTGTCAGCCACCAGGGCTCCGTTAACCACTAATCTTCTGCCGCCTTTCAAATCAATAAGGCCGGTAACATAGGTGATTTCGTTGTTCAGGGTCATGGTACCGTTGAGCCCCACCTGCCATAGAAGATCTTCAAATTCCCCGGCGGTAAAAATGCAGTTTGTGGCGCACTGGATTCCGTTGCATAAAACGCTGCACTGACCGGCTCCCTGCGCTGTTTCAGCTTTCTTTTTGTAAGAATTCGGGTCGTCAGAATCGAAATCAACCATGGGCATGGAGATCACGCTGGGCGGACAACCCTCTTCTACGCAGTTCCCCTGGCAAATGTTTTTGGCGCAGCTGGCTGTGGCATTTAAGGTGCTGTTCCAGGAAACACTGAGATTATTTACAGCCAAAGCCTTTCCTTCCACCTTCTCAGTGCCTGGATTGTCAAAAACTGAAATCTGGCTCCACCTGTCGATATTGGCGTTGTTGTTGCTGAAAAGATTGCCGTCATACAGATTTATTAAGCTGGCGCTGATGCTTATATTCTCACTCGTGCCGCCGGATAAAAAAGGACTGTCGCCGGTTAAAGTGCCCAATGCCTTAAACACTTTCGTTTTAACCACTCTCTGGGCGGTTTTTCCGTTCACAATATTAATTGTCGAAGTGGCGATTATTTGCCCTCGGGCGCAATCTGAGTTCTGAATTTGAACCTGATAAAAACTATTTGGAAGCAGAGTATTACTTTTTGAAAAACTGGCTGACCAAGTGGAACAGCCGGGAGGAGTTTCAAAATTATTTTTCCAATCTGCATCGTTCTTCAGTTTCCAAATCGCCTCGTTAACCCCGGCCTCGGCCAAATAATAGGTTTGGGTGGCCGTAACTTGGCTTCTTGAGATTCTCGATTCGGTTATGGTGAAGGTCAGAAAATAGCTTCCTAAAATTAATAATACACCCAAAATCAAAGAAGTGATAATTAAAACTGTTCCTTTTTCCCGAGAAATCGTTTTCATCTTAGAAATTACGGCTGAAAATTTTTGTTTCCAAATTCAATGTTTTGTCTTTCTTGGCTAAGGTCAGGACGATGTTAATCACGTTGGAACCCCAGAAGTCCAATTTTTCCACCCACTCTCCGATAACCACTGCTTCTTGTAATGTTGTTGTCGCTAGGGTCTGACCGACGGGTGGAATCGCTTCCCAGGGTTGAAGTGTCTGGGTGGGATCGCCCGAAAAATAAAAACCCAGTACTTCTCTTTTGACTTCACTGTCGGTCTTAAAATAATGGATATAGTGATATGAGTCTGAAATATGTCCGTCTTCAAAAGTAATGGAGGAGGTGGCATCTTCTTCCGCGCTCGGAAAATCGCCGATCACTTCTTTCGCCTGGCGAATTTCCCGGGAGATTCTTTCTATGATCACCCTGCCATTTTGAGTGATTTCGGCCGAATTCTGACCTTCTCGATACGCTTTCTGGCTGAGATTAAAGGCCAAATAAACCGCTCCCATCACTATGACAAAAATGGTTATGGCGATTAAAAGTTCGGTTGAGGTAAATCCTTTTTTCATTTCTGGGCGATTAAAGTTGCTAATTTAACCTCCTTTTCCCCGACCCCCAGAGGGGAATGCCAGAAGACCTGGATGGTTATCTTCTTTATCCCTAAGTCGCTTCCGGGGGGAACCGAAGGATTATTCGGATCAAAATAATTTATTTCCGTTTTTCTCCGATAAGAAGTGAGGGCAGGGTCAAATCCATACGATTCATCAACAATACCCACCGCTATTTCGCTATAAGACCGGGAAATTATTTCTTCCATTTTCCCCTGGCCCAACTGAACCGCCACGCTCGTCATCTGGGCTGATTTCTGAATGTGTGTTCCTGTCGGGAAAATATAAAGGGAGGCGACAATGCCGACTGATAAAATAAAAATGGCCACCAATAATTCAACTATGGTAAAACCTTTTTCTTTTTTCATATTGATTATTCGACCACTTCAACGAAGCCTGAGGCTTTGATTGAAATGGTCTTCGTCTCTTTTTTGGTATTTTCCAGAACAACCGTTCCCGGCTCGCTGACTGCGCCATAGGGATTGTACTTTACTTCGTCACCCGTAAAACCAGTTGGAGTTATGCTTTCTATCTCTTTGGGCAATATTTTTTCTTTGAGGACCGCTCCCTGGCATTCTTTGAGTTGATATTTTTTTTCCGAAGGAAAAAAAAGAAGACAATGTTCTTTCTGTTCGGTCACCGTAAGCTGCTGGGCGTAACGTAAATCAGCAACCAATTCCTGGGTGACGCTGCTTAGTTGGAGATTTGGCTGAAACGCTCTTAATGCCGGAAGGGCAAATAAAGCCAAAATTCCGATAATTCCGATAACTACCAAAATCTCTGGTAAAGTAAAACTTTTCATCGTTTTATATGGCTCCCAACATGGAGTACATCGGCTGAACCATGGAAATGGCGAAAAAGCCAATTATTCCTCCGACGATAATCATTAGAACCGGTTCGATGACCGAGGTTAAGTTTTTCGTGGCATAGCTTATTTCTTCCTCGAAGAAATCGGCCAATTTTGACAGAACGCTCGAAGTTTCTCCGGTTTCTTCTCCCACTTCCATCATCTGCATGACAATCAGAGGGAAAATGTCCTGATACGGCTTCATCGCCTCGGAAAGTTTTTCTCCTTTCCTGACCTTTTCCGCCGCTTCCAAAATGGCTTTCTTATAATAAAAGTTGCCTAAAACTCCTGCTACGACGCTCAAGGATTTAACAATGGGCACTCCGGCGGCGGTCAAAGAACTCAATGTTCTGACGGTATAAGCTGAATTTGTTTTTTTGATCAAAGGGGAGACGATGGGAATTCTCAGAGTTATCGTATCAATGATCTTTTTCCCCCTTTTCGTTTTTGAAACAAACCAGAACGAAACGACAAGGACAAGCAGAATTAAGATGGAAAGCAGCCATTTTTCCGCCAAGAAGGTTCCCAGTCCTATCACGATTTTGGTGGTCAGGGGCAGTTCTATTTCCAGTTCGGCAAAGGTTTCGGCAAGTTTGGGAACAACCATGACCAGCATTAAAATTCCTATGCCCACCATCGCCAGAATGATTACCGCAGGATACATCATGGCCGCTTTAATTTTTTCTTTCAATTCGTACTCCCTTTCTATCTGTTGGGATAAAATTCTCAAAACTTCGTCGAGATTCCCGGCCTCTTCGCCCACTTTCACCATGTTTTGAAAAAGTTCGGAAAAAATACTGGGATACTTCGTCAAAGCATCGGAGAAGTTTTTTCCTTTGATAATCTGCTCTTTTATTTCAAGGAGCGCCTCTCTGAACTTTTTGCTTTTTGTTTGGGAAGCCAGCGTCTCCAAGGCCCGAGGCAGGGGAAGGCCGGAATTTATCATCACCTGAAGATTTCTGGTAAACATCATTTTCTCCGAAAGAGAAACCCCTCCGAAAAAAGGCAAGCTGAATTTTATTTTTATTTTTTCTTTTTCTTTCTCCGTTTCGGCTCTTATTAAAATAAAACCTTGTTCTCGCAAGGTCTTGGCCAGCTGTCTCTCGTCTTTCGCTTCAATGGTGCCCGATTCTTCTTCCCCTTTTAAAGATTTGGCAAAATAATGAAATGTTGGCATTTGTTTATTCAACGATAACGCGGAGAACTTCTTCGATCGAAGTTGTTCCTTGGGCAGCCTTGATAAAGCCGTCCTCAATCATCGTTTTCATCCCTTCTTTCTGCGCCTGAGCCTGAATTTGGTCGGAATCTGCCTCCTTTATAATCAGTTCCTTGATGGTTTCTGTAATCGGCATAACTTCGTAAATTCCCAACCGTCCCCTGTAGCCATCGGGACATTCTTTAGAAGGTTTGGGCCTGTAAAAGACGATGTCTTTGAAAGTTTCTTTCGGTTTTATCAATTTTTCTTCCCGGAGAACGTGCAGAACTTTTTCCAGATCGCAATATTTCTTCAGGTTTTTTATTTCCGACTCCTTGAGAGTGTATTTTTCCTTTTCCCCGCAAAGTCTTCTTACTAATCTTTGGGCTAAAATAATACTCAAAGTCGATGAAATCAAGAAAGGTTCCACTTTCATATCGATAAGACGGGGGATGGCGCCCGAGGCCGAGGTGGTGTGGAGGGTGGATAAAACCAGGTGGCCCGTCAGGGCGGCGTTAATGGCCAAAGAAGCTGTTTCGTTGTCTCTGATTTCACCGACCATGATAATATCCGGATCCTGCCTGACCAAAGAGCGGAGTCCCGAAGCAAAAGTCAGACCGATTTTTGGGTTAACCTGAGTCTGGTTTATTCTAGGCATCCTGTATTCCACCGGATCTTCAACAGTAGAAATATTCACTCCGGGCACGTTTAAAATTTCCATCATCGAGTAAAGGGTGGTGGTCTTTCCACAACCGGTAGGACCGGTTACCAAAATCATGCCGACTGGTTTTCTCAAATTGTCCTGAATGCCCTCCAAAGCATCTCCCCTCAAACCCAATTGTTCCAAAGTCAGGGCTTTAGCACTCTCGGGCAAGAGACGCATAACCACTTTCTCTCCATCGAAAACAGGCAAGATGGAAACCCTGACGGAATATTTATAATCTTCGGTTTCGATTCTGAACCGCCCGTCCTGGGGCAAACGATGCTCATCGAGCTTAAGATTGGATAAGACCTTGATTCTGGCGACAATGCCCGAGGCAACCTGTTTGGGAAGCGTCATGGCATCCCTTAAGACGCCGTCAATTCTGTATCTGACGATCACTTCTTTCTTGGTCGGTTCAATGTGAATATCGGAAGATCTTTCCAAAATGGCGTGTTTTAAAAGAGTATCGACGATCCTGACCACGGGCAGTTCCTCTGCCATTTTCTTTAATTCTTCCCCCTCTCCTTTTTCCATGGGAAAACCTTCTTTCACCGTTTTTATTCCTTCGGCTTCCTTTTTGATTATTTCTCCAAACTCCGCCTCCAGTGTTTTTTGATACTGGCGGAGAACGTTTTTAATGCTTTCTGGCGTGGTTAAGCGGGGTAAAATTTTAAGATCGGATGTTTTTTTGATAAACTCAATCGTCCTCAAATCTTCCGGATCCAACATCGCCACTTCCAAATCCTTTCCCTTTTTTCTGAAAGCGACGATGTTGTTGGAACGGGCTATGGGCTCAGGAATGATCTTTAAAACATCGTCCTCAACTTTTTCTTTCTCCAGGCTGACGAAAGGAATGCCTAAAATATAGGCCTCCATTTTAATCAATTCTTCCTGTGCAATCAAACCCTGGGAAACCAAAACGTCTCCCACTCTCTGGTTGCTCTCCTGGGCTGATTTCAGAGCTTCTTCAAACTGCTTTTCGCTGATTAGTTTAGCATCTAAAAGAAATGCTTTTAGTTGCTGGGGTTCAACTCTCATAAAATTCTTTTTTTATTCTCCTAAAGCTTTTTTAATTTTTTGAACGACTTCTTCCAAGCTGTATTGGGTCTTGACCAGATAGGTGGTCGCTCCCAATTCCAAAGCTTTTTCCACGTCCTCTAACCCTTCAAGATTGGTGAGAACGATGACTGGTATCTCTTTGGTCTCATTGTCTTCTTTCAGTTTTTTCAGAACATCAAACCCGTGAATTTTAGGTAGAATTAAATCTAATAAGATTATATTTGGCTTGTTTTCTTTTGCCAATCTCAAACCTATCTCACCATCCAGGGCGGAGATCGTCTCATAGCCTTCCTGTTTCAAGATTTCTCCGAAAGTTTTTTGAAGAGCTGATTCGTCTTCAATAAAAAGTATTTTTTTTGACATATGATTTTACTTAATTGGTAACGTGAACCAGAAGGTCGACCCGACGCCTTCTTGGCTTGTGAATCCTATTTTTCCACCTGATTTTTCAATGATTGATTTGGTGATATAAAGGCCCAAACCCGATCCTTCGGTTTGATGCCTTTTGATGTTTCCCGAACGGAAGAATTTCTGAAAAATATATTTCTGATCGTCCCGCGGGATGCCGACGCCGTTGTCTTTTACCTCGAAATAAAGATTGCTGTTCTTTTTCTTCAATTGCAGCTCTACTTTTCCTTTTTCCTTGACATAACGGATGGCGTTGTCCAAAAGGTTATCGACAGCCAATTTCAATTGAGATGGGTCGGCGGTAATCTGAGGGAGATTTCTTGCTAGATTAAATTTCATTTCAACATTGGAAGCCCTGGCGAAAATTTCCGTGTCTTTTATTGCAGTCTTAACCAGATCCTCCAAAGAAATCTCTTCTTTTTTAAGAGGAAGTCTGCCCTGTTCGATTCTCGATACGGTCAATAAGTCCTGAACCAATTCTTCCATTCTTTTGCTGTTTTCCCTTAAGATCCGGAAATATTCCAGCTGTTTCTCGGAAACCGAAGAAATTCTTCCCGACATTAAAAGTTCTATAACCCATTTCAGATTGGAAAGAGGGGAACGCAGCTGATGACTGACAACGCTGACGAATTCCGATTTCATCCTGTTGGCTTCGGCCAATCTTTCAAAACTTCTGGTGATGATGGCGGCGATGATAAACAAAATGGCGCTGATTAAAAGAACTATCAGAGCCACCAAAAGAGGGTCATCTATGTATTTGCTGCCGATGGCATAAGTAATCAGGGTAGAGAAAATTATCACCATGCCCATCACCAAAAAAAGAAATTGGGGGCACTGCCAGAGGGTCAAATCGTATTTGCGGCACTGCTTAACGATATTAAATTGGTCGCAAATTTTCTCAGAAATCATTATCTTAGTATATCATATCAATAAATTGACCAAAAGGGTAAATTCTATTAAAATACGGCTGTACGACGGGGTGTAGTGCAATGGCAGCACGAGTCCTTTGGGAGGATTTAATCTGGGTTCAAATCCCAGCACCCCGATGCGGGCGTAACACAATGGCAGTGTGATAGCTTTCCAAGCTATTTATGTGGGTTCGATTCCCATCGCCCGCTCCAGCAAAAAACGGCGGTAACTCCGCCGTTTTTTGTTTATCGTTTAAGTTTATTTGGCAATTATTTTGCGTATTCAATAGCTCTCGTCTCCCTGATTACATTCACCTTGATCTCTCCGGGATATCTCAGTTCTTCCTGAATCTGCTGGGCAATGGATTTTGCCAAGGATCTCGCCGCCAAGTCATCTAACTCTTCCGGTTTGACGAAAACCCTTATTTCCCTGCCTGCCTGCAAAGCCCACGCTTTCTCAACCCCGGGAAACTTCAAAGCGATGCTTTCCAGTTCTCCCAATCTTTTAAGATAGTTTTCCAAAGTGTCTTTTCTGGCTCCGGGTCTCGCGCCGGATATCTGATCGGCGGTCTGAATGATGATTGATTCGATATTTTCGTAGGGATAGTCCTCGTGATGGGACTTCATCGCATCGATGATTTCTTTTTCTGCTCCGAATTTTTCCAGAATCTTAATTCCGATGTCAACGTGTGAACCTTCAACCTGGTGGTCAACCGCCTTGCCGATATCGTGCAGCAACCCCGCTTTTTTGCAGATTAAAGGATCAACTCCTATTTCCGAAGCCAGGGCGCCGGCCAGGTGTGCCACCTCGATGGAGTGAAGCAGGGCATTCTGGCCGAAACTCGTCCTGAATTTCAATCTTCCCAGCAATTGAACCAATTTCGGTTCAAGACCGATGATGCCCACGTCATACGCTGCCGCCTCCCCGGCATCCTTCATTTGTTTCGCTATTTCCGCTTCAGCCAGCTGAACCTGTTCTTCGATTCTGGCCGGCTGTATTCTGCCGTCCTGAATCAATTTTTCCAGAGCGTTTTTGGCGATCTGCCGGCGAACTGGATCGAATCCGGAAATAACCACGGCCTCGGGCGTTTCGTCGATGATTATTTCAACGCCAGTGAGTTTTTCCAGCGTTCTGATGTTTCTTCCTTCCTTGCCGATAATCCTTCCTTTGATTTCTTCCGACGGCAAATTGAGGGAAGTAGTGGTTATTTCCTGGGCTTGGTTGAGGGCGCACTTCTGAACAGCCAGAGCCAGTAAATCTTTGGCTTTTTCTTCATACTGTTCAAAACCTTCTTTTTCCAACTTTTTAATCTTTTCCAGAATGTCCTGCTGATATTCTTTTTCCAAATTATCGAGAAGTTCTTTTTTCGCCTCCTCCTTGGAAATCTTGGCGATTTTTTCCAGGTTATTTATGGCTTCCTGTCTCAAACTCTCCAAACTTTCTTTCACTCCTCTCAGTCTTTCCACCTTGGACTCAAACTCCCTCTGATTTCTTTCGAAAGCAGAAAGTTTCTGGTCCAGAATATTTTCTCTTTTTAATAAGAGACGCTCTGATCTTAAAACTTCAAAACGACGGCTGTCCACTTCTTTATTCGCCGCCTCGATGACTTCTTCGGCCTTCTTTTTGGCCTCAGAGAGAATTTGCTCAGAATCCTCTTTGGCTTTTAGGACTCTCTTCTGGAGTTTCGCTTCGAGGGTTCCTGCTTGTTTTTGGGCAATTGATTGACGAGCATAGTAACCCAAGATTGACCCCAAGGCCAAGGCAACTATGCCCACTGCTAATGGGATGAATTGATTCATGATGTAAGTTGAAAAATTGGATATTTACCATTTAATTAAGTTTGAATTAATTAATCCAAAGTTCCAAGGTTAAAATTATTATCGTACCTCCAATTTTAGCAGAATCATGCGAAAATGTCAAAACCCGCCTCAGCGGCGGGTCAAGAAACGGATGATTGGTAATTTTCCGATTATCCCCCGAAAGCCCCCTTGATGATGGCGGGAAAGGCCTTGGCCAGCAAGACGATGGCTACGGCAATCAGCGTCCAGAGGATTATCTGGCGGCCCCTGCTTACCTTAGCCGGGTCGCCCCCCGAAGTCAGTATCAAATAGGCGGCATAGATTATCATGATCGGGGCCACGGCCATGGCTAAAAAGAAAAGGAAATTCAAAAAAGCATCAAGAGCATCGATCAAATTGTCCGCAGCCAAAGGATTAGTCAAATCAATGGGACTGCCGTCGCCTCCATCGCCATCTGGCGGGGGAGCCAGGTCTTCCGTAGTAAAGGAACATATTCCGCTCGGAGCCCTGTCAGAACATTCCGGATTACCGCAGCTGACAACATACCACTGATAGTCTTCCGAGGGCGACAAGCCGGTAACCTGATACTGAGAGACTGAAGGATAACGATCCTGCCAATTGGCATCTTCCACTCTTTTATAATAGAGTTCGTAGTGATGGACTGCCTCGTCGCTCCAGTCGAGCAAAACCGCCAGGGGCTGCGTCCCACTGCAAGGAGTCAATCCGGTTGGGGGCGCGGCAGCCAAAACGAAAGCCGGAAAAATAACCGATGATCCTAAAATTGAGACTGTTAAAAATTTTAAAAGGTTTTTAGTCATTGATTTATAATATCATAATTTGTTATTCCTCAACAACGACCCAGGCGGTAAAACAAGAGTTCTTTTCTCCTAACGCATCGGAAACAACGACTCTTGGCTCGAAAGTGTTTGGTTTCTGGTATCGATGGATTGGATTTTGGTCGGCTGATTTTTCTCCATCGTTAAAATCCCACTGATAGGATAAACTATCTCCGTCCGGGTCAATTGCCTCGATCTCAAACTTGAATTCCGTACTAACACTCCCCTGATTGGGAGAAACCTTGCAAAAAGAAATTTCAGGCGGCCGATTTTGGGCAAGAACGAACTTTGCTATCTCGCCCACGGTTAGGTTAAGATATTTTCCTTTTTCAGCATCGTAGTGGTCGGCGCATTTGACGAAAACGGAATAATTTTCCTCCGGCAAAGCATATTCAAAAGAAGCCGAATTGTTTTCAATTTTCATTTGGCCTTTGTTCTCGTCGTTAAGATAAAACCAGCAGTAACTGACTTTCAAGTTGTCTGAAATTTCAGCCAAGTATTTATTGCCTTCTCGGGACACCTTGCCGACTTCTGGCTTTGCCCAATCGACATTATAAGTCAAAGAGCTGATTTCGCCCCGGTTTTCTTTGTCGTCAAGCGCGTAAACGTAGAGAGTGCAGGCGTTCTCGCCCTGAGATCGGCAATTCATATTTTCTCCGACCGTGATCTCTAAATTGGCGTTGCATTTTCTTTGGCCTCCGCCAGACATCTCTTTTTCGACGTTGTCGTAAAGAAAATAATAGCATCTGCCGAGAGCCGAACCTGCGGGAGCCAAATCGTAAATATAGCGATAGAAATTGGAGTTTTGCCAGCTTTCTCCCAGATCGGCAACGTATTCTCTTTTTTCTAAATCATACCGGTAAACGGAAGAAACCGGTCCCTGAATCTTTGCCATGGCTTCTTCCTGTTTTTTTATTTCTTTGGGAACACCGCTGGTTGCGGGAAACAATAAAAAGAAAATAAAAAGCCCTAGTCCTGCCAGGGTTAAAATTAGGATGAAAACTTTTTTAGAAAGTTTTATCTTGTTCATTTTTCATTTTTTTGTTTTATCACCTCGTCAATCAAGCCGTATTCCTGCGCTTCATCGGCCGATAAATAAAAATCTCGGTCAGTGTCTTTTTCAATCCTTTCCAGGGGCTGACCGGTGTGTTTGGCTAAAATTTTATTCAATTTCTCTTTTATTTTGACGATCTGCTTTGCCGTAATCTCAATCTCCACCGCTTCTCCGGTGACTCCTCCGGCTACTTGATGCAGTAAAACTTGAGAATTGGGCAGGGCGAAACGTTTGCCCTTTTTCCCGGCTGCCAATAAGGTGGCACCCATGGAAGCAGCCAGCCCGATGCAAACGGTTGAAACATCCGGCTTTATGTATTGCATGGTGTCGTAAATTGCCATGCCGGCAGTAACCGAACCTCCCGGAGTGTTGATATAAAGCTGAATATCTTTATTCGGGTCTTTGGAAGCCAGAAACAGAAGCTGGGCGATGATGGAATTAGCTACAGGGTCGGTGACGGGACCAGCCAAGAAAACAATCCTGTCCTTCAACAGACGGGAATAGATGTCGTAGGCGCGTTCGCCGTACTGAGATTTTTCGATGACGGTGGGAATCAGGTTCATGATAAATTTATTGTAATATTTTGTTCGGCTAAAATCAAGTTTGAAAATTCCCGAAACTTTGTTAGAGTTAAAGAAATTGCTCTTTCAGGAAGGGAGGTGAATAATGTACTGGGAACAGATCCTAGGCTTTTTTACGATGTGGCCTAGCCCCTTGACGACCATAGCTCTTTGGGCGAAAGCTGGAGTTCCGCTCTGGCAGACAATTTCTTACGTTGTTTTTCTCACTTCGCTAAGCTTGAGCTTTACCTATTTTGGAACCGGTTGGTTGGAAAACTGGGTAATCAAAAGAGGCTGGATTAAAAGAACGACTATTGAGAAATGGCGGTCTTGGCAGCAGAAACGAAACAACAGTTTCCAGATGAACGGCTTGAACGGAGAAGTAAACCACAGAATAAAGAAATGGCTGATTCCCCAGAAAGACTGGAAGATTCTCGCCTGTGGCTTCATTCCTTTCGTGCCCCTTGTCCCGAGTATAGTAATTGTCGTGACAAGACTGCTGGAGATAAGGAACGGATTCCTCTTTTTAATCCTCGGTAACATAGTGCGGAACTTCATCGTCTGCTACTGTATATACCAAGGAGTAAACTTCCTCTCTTAGACAGTCCCGATTTCATTATTGATCGGGACTGTTCCATTGTCAGATCAAGAATCCGACGATTAAAAGGGCGACGATGTTGAGAACTTTAATCATGGGGTTGATGGCGGGGCCGGCCGTATCCTTATAAGGATCGCCGACCGTATCGCCAGTCACAGCTGACTGGTGGGCGAAAGAACCTTTTCCTCCGAAATTTCCTTCTTCAATATATTTTTTAGCATTGTCCCAAGCAGCTCCGCCCGAAGTCATTTGAAGAGCCAAGAACATTCCGACGATGATTGACCCAATCAGCAATCCTCCCAAAGCTTCTGGTCCCAGTAACAATCCTATCAAAATCGGGAAAACGACCGGCAGCAAAGCAGGTATCATCATTTCTTTCAAAGCGGCCTTAGTCACAATATCAACGCATCTTGAATAATCCGGCTTGGCTTCTCCCGACATTAACCCTTTTATTTCCCTGAATTGCCTTCTTACTTCTTCAACCACGGAACCTGCCGCCTTGCCCACTGCTGTCATCGACAGGGAAGCGAAATAATAGGCGACGATACCGCCCGAAAAAAGACCAATCAAAACTTTTGGATCTTGCAGGATAAACTGAACTTTCTTCCCCAAATCAGCCAATTCCTGGGTATAAGCCGAGAATAAAACCAAAGCAGCCAATCCTGCGCTGGCTATGGCGTAAGCCTTGGTGACGGCCTTGGTGGTGTTTCCTATGGCGTCCAGGGCATCGGTAACTTTGCGGTTTTCTTCTGGAAGTCCCGACATTTCCGAAATGCCGGAAGCATTGTCGGTAATGGGACCGTAAGCATCAAGGGCGATGATTAGGCCAGTCAAAGAAAGCATGGCCACTGCCGAAACCGCCAGACCATAAATGCCAGCCAGAGCAAAACTGATCAAAATTCCAGCGGAAATGACGATAACCGGCAGGATGGTTGATTTCATCCCCACGGCCAGACCGGCGATTATATTCGTGCCGTGTCCTGACTGGCTAGCTAAGGCAATGGACTGAACCGGAGAATATTTTTTGGAAGTGAAAAATTCGGTGATTAAAAACATTGCCCCGGCAATCAAAAGACCGATCAAGGCCGGGCCGTAAAGATTGAGAACCGGCATTTTCAAACTCTGGCTGAACTGCAGGATGACGGGAAAAAAGCCGGCCGCAGACAGAATTCCGGCGACAATCAATCCTTTATAGAGAGCCGAAATAATGTTTTGGTTTTTCCCCAGCCTGACAAAAAAAGTGGCGATGATCGAAGCCAAAATGGCAATCGAACCCAATATCAGGGGGAAGAAAACAGCTTCTGATAAACTGGGAAATAACAGTCCGCCCAAAACCATGGCGGCGACGATCGTCACAACGTAAGTTTCAAAAAGATCGGCGGCCATTCCAGCGCAATCACCGACATTGTCTCCCACCTGATCGGCAATCACGGCTGGATTTCTGGGATCGTCTTCGGGAATACCCTGCTCAACTTTACCGACCAAATCAGCACCAACATCGGCGGCTTTGGTGTAAATACCGCCTCCCAACCTGGCAAAAACCGAAATTAAACTTCCGCCAAAACCCAGAGCAACCAAAGCTTTTAAATCCTGGGTTAAAAGATAAAAAACGGAAACAGAAAGAAGACCAAGACCGGCTACTAAGAATCCGGTAACCGAACCTCCCTTAAAAGCCAAACTAAGAGCGGATTTCAAGCCGTTTTTGGCTGATTCAGCCACTCTGACGTTGGCCCGAGTGGAAACAATCATACCGAAAAAGCCAGCCAAGCCCGAAGCCGCTGCTCCCAATAAGAATCCTAAGGCAGTTTTGATGCCAAAAATAATAAGCAGAATGAAAAACAGCAAAAAGGCGATAAGAGCAATCGTCTTATACTGCCTTTTTAAAAAAGCCATGGCGCCTTCTTTGATCGCTTCTGAAATTTCAATCATTCTGCCCGAACCCGCAGCCGCCCGGTTCACTTCTCGAATTAAAAAATAAGCGAAAATTAAAGAAAAAACGGAAACGACGATTGGGACCAGTAACATTAACATATTTAACTTTTCTTCTTTGTTTCTTTCTCTTTTTTAGTTTTTTCTTTGACCTTTTTTTCTTTTTTTTCTTTTTTTTCTTCTTTTTTCATTTCTTTCTCAATCTCTTCGGCCTCGGCCGGGGATTTAACGTCTATTTTCCAACCGGTGAGTTTCGCCGCCAATCTTACGTTCTGGCCGTCTTTGCCTATGGCCAAGGATAACTGGTCTTCGGGCACTACGGCCAATGCCTTGTTCTTGGGCAGGATTTTCACGTCTTGAACTTTGGCCGGAGAAAGGGAATTGGCGATATATCTTTCAGGCTCGGGAGAATATTCGATGAGGTCAATTTTTTCTCCGCCCAGTTCGTTAATCACCGCCATGACTCTTGTTCCTTTCTGACCGACGCAACTGCCGATGGGATCGATTCCCTCCACTTCCGTGGCCACGGCAATCTTAGATCTGGAACCCGCTTCCCTAGCTATTGATTTAATTTGAACCTGTTCTGAAGAAATTTCCGGCACCTCAAGTTCAAAAAGCTTGGAAATTAATTTGGGATAAGATCTGGATAAGATAACGACCGGACCCTTGGACGTTTCCTCCACTTTCAAAACATAAACCTTTAATCTCTGACCCGGCCGATAAAACTCTCCCGGAACCTGTTCTTCTTTTATCAAAATTCCCAAGGTTTTGCCGATGTCCAAAAGAACGTTTCTTCCCTCGATTCTCTGGACGATTCCGGAGATGATTTCTCCTTCTTTTCCCTTGTATTCATTGAAAACGCTTTCTTTTTCCGCTTCTCTTATTCTCTGTAAAATCACCTGTTTTGCCGTTTGAGCGGCGATCCGGCCGTAATCTATTCTTGCTTCCAAGGGGATTTCCAATTCTTCGCCAGCTTTTATTTTTGTTTTTATCTTCTTGGCCTCTTCAAGCATGATGTGTTTTTCCGGATTGAAACGGACTTTTTCTTTGCCGGTTTGAACTTTAATTGAAACTGATTCTTCTTCTTTGGAAAAATCTTCGGCCGGTAAATTCTTCAATTCCTCCAGCTCTTTTTCCGAATAGATCATTGATTTATCAACGACCAGTTTCACCTGCCAAAACTTAACATCGCCTGATTCCGAATCAAGTTTGGCTTTGATTATCTGGCCTTTTTTGCCGTAATCTTTTTTATAAGCAGCGGCAATCGCCATTTCGATGGTCTCCAAAACTTTTTCTGGAGAGATGCCTTTTTCTTCGGCGATTTGAGCAATCGCCGACGTGAAATTTTTTATGTCCATACTGGTGGTTAATAAATGAGTCCGCGAATTTCTGCGGACTGACTAATTAAATGATAACAAACTAAATTTAATTGTCAACTGGGTAGAAGGCCACGAGCAAGGCTCCGGGCCCAGTATGGGTCGCCACCACCGGAGAAACGGGGGAAACGAAAGAAACTTTTATTTTTGGCAGTTTTTCAAGCTCCTCTTTCAGTTTTTCGGCTTCTTTCAAATTATCAGCATAACCAATGGCTGCTCTTATTTCTCTTCCCTTTCTCAGTAAGTCTATTTTTTCGGCTAAAATTCGGGAAACATCTTTGCCGAAATTAATTCCGAAAAATTTGACTCTGCCGTTTTTCAATCCGACGACCAGTCTGATTCCCAGCTTCTGCATGAAATAAACCGGTTTAACCAGGATTTTGGGCAGTTTGAATCTTCCGCCGCGGACCACGTAATGGAAATCGTTAATGCATCCCAAAAGAGTGATCTTGGGACAGAATTCTTTCAGTTTCTCCACTATTTCTTCCGTTTTTTCGCCCTGGGAAATTAATTCTTGGGTTTTCATGACGACCAATCCTTCGCCGACTTCGGCGGTAAAACAATCGAAAACATAAAGATTCAATTTCGCCGGTTTTTTGTAAAAGGATCTGGCGATTCTGGCTGAGCTGTAAGCTCCGGAAAGTTTTGAAGAAACGGTGATGATCAATATTTTTTCAAACTTTTCCAAAGCTTTTTGATAGGCTGAAAGATATTCCTTGAAAGAAGGAGCCGAAGTAGTGGGAAGAGATCTTCCTTTATTGAGCGCTTCTTTCATTTTTTTGTAGATTTCCTCTTTTGAAGTTATGAACTCGCCGTCAGGTAATCTGGTAGTGAAAGGTACTTCGGTAATGCCGTATTTCTCCAGGAAGTCTCTTGGCAAATCGGCGATTTCATCAATCACCAATCCCAAGGGTTTCTTTTCGGTTTTTTTCATCTGAGATTCCATGTCTTCAACCCGCAATTCGATTTCCGGGAAGTCCCTGATCTTTTCCGAAACTGACTCGGGCGAGTTTGTATGAATATGGAATTTTATTTTGTCTTCCGATTCCAAAACTTCCAGACTGTCGCCCAAAGACGACAATTCTTTTTTCAGATCTTCCGCATTGGTTGCCGGCGTTTTTCTGAATAGGGCAACCACTTCGTACCGGTATTTCAATTTTTCTCCCGTTTCAGGCTGGACAATGGGGGAAGTTACTTCGGTTTTGGAATTAATGGTAATTCCCTTCAAGCTCTCGATCCAGGCCTCGATAATTTTGAGGAATCCCAGGCCTCCGGCATCAACCACGTCATTCTCCTTCAAAACCTGGAGCTTCTCTTTGGTCTCCTTAAGCGCGATGTCGCTGACCCTGTGGGCTTCTTCCAAAACCTTGATGATGTTCTTTTCTTTTTTTATTTTTGAAACTTCGAGAGCTTTTTCTCCCGCCGCCCTGATGACGTCGAGAATCGTTCCCTCAACGGGTTCAGCCACAGAACTCCTCGCTGCCTTAATCCCTCTCTGCATAGCCAAAGAAAAATGAAAGGCATCGATTGTTTCCAAATGTTTTATCCTGTCTAAAAATTCAATGATGTAGCCGGTGTAAATCATACCCGCATTCCCCCTGGCATTGATCATGGCCGCCTCTTTGATGTCCTCGTTAAGTTCTCTGAAGTCGGAATAACTCTTTTGGGAAATCACCCCTTCAACGCCCAAGAGCGTGGCTGCCAGATTGTAGCCCGTATCTTTGTCGGCCACCGGAAAAACATTGATCTTGTTTATTTCTTCCTGGTGCAAGACGATTTTCTTAGAAGCAGCGATCATCATTCCCTTGAAATCTTCGATGCCGATTTCCAGAACTATTTTTTCTTCTTTTTTGAGAATGAATTTATCTATCGGTTTTTTCGCCATTTTCGCTCCGAATTTAGCTATCTGCCAGCCGAATTTCGTCGGCAGCCAAATGGGCAGGGTCAGGGGCTTCATGATTTTGGTGACGCGGCTCGGATTTTCTTTTTCTTTTCTGATGATTCTTTTGATTCTCAAATCAAAAAGCGCCTCGTTGTTATCAAACAAAAGGCGGTTTCTGATTAGGGCTGATTTATTTTGAGAGGTTTTAATTTCTCTTATCGGACTTAGTCTTTTAATGAAAATCGGTACCAGAGAAAGCAAGGTAAAGAGACCGGCGGTCTGCAATTGACCGAAATAATAAGAAAGATAAATTGCCACAGCCAAAAATAAAATTGTGCCGATGGCTAAATTCCAAATAATGCCCAGGACAATCAGGGGAATAATGGAATAAAGAAGAATCTGGGGAGACAAGGCCAGAAAGACGCCGGCAAAAGTGCCGATGCCCCTGCCGCCGGCAAACTTTAAAAAAACAGACCAGTTGTGGCCGACAACGGCAGCTAAACCTGAAAAAACCTGCACTTCCGCTGAAAATCCCAATCTTTGGGCGCCGGAAACGACCAGGTAACCCTTAGCGACATCCAAAAGCCCGGTTAAGATTCCCTGCCATTTCCCGACGTTTTTGAAAACGTTGCTGCCCGAAGTTTTTTTCCAGCCGATTTCCAAAACGTTTTTATCGGAAAAACGACCAATGAGATAGCCGAAGGGGATTGATCCTGCAATATAACTTAAAATTATCCAGATGAAAGACATTTCTTTATTTTACTGTGGACCCAGGCAGAATTGAACTGCCATCTGCGCAATGCGAATGCGCCGTTCTGCCGTTAAACTATGGGCCCGATCATTCCTCGTAATAACTCACCACCAAAGTGCCGGGGCCCCCGTGGCTGGCCAGAGCCAAGGTCATTTCAGTAACATATAAAACTTCCTTGCCAATTTTTTCAAGCTCTTCTTTCAGTTTAGCAGCTTCTTGGGGAACGTTGGCGTGACTAATGGCAACTTTTATTTTCCCCGCTTTTCCTTTTAATTCCCTGACAATGGCTTCGATCCTATCTTTGGCCGAAACCTTTATTCCCCCCAAGGTCAGTTTCCCTTCTTTTATGGTTAAGGCGACTCTGATTCCTTTTTCCTGGAAAAAAGTCATTATCCTGGCTAGGTTCCCGGAAATCCTGCCGCCTGCCACTGCCCAAGATAAGTCCTCCAGAAAAGCGATTGTTTTTATCTTTTTTCTGAATTGAATCATGCTTGCCAATATTTCCTGAATTTTTCTGCCAACCCTTACCATCTCCTGGGCTTTCATCACTAGTATGCCCTGGGGAACCGAAACCAGAAGAGAATCAAAAACTTCCACCTTGGAAGACTTTTCGCCGAGCA
>JAQUAA010000030.1 GCA_028687495.1 Minisyncoccota bacterium
CAGATCTCTCTTCAAATCCCGAGGATTGACCTTATTTGACTGGAGTTCTTTTTTGTATTTTTGGATTACTGACCGGGGAATATTCGTCAGCAGATCAAAAAAAGAAATGATCAAGTTGTCCGGAATCGACATGATCTTGCCGAACATCTGATCCGGAGAATCCTGCAACCAGACGCAATTTCCCGAACTCTTGCTCATTTGTTTTCCGTCTATCCCCAAGAGCATGGGGCAGGTCAGAACGAACTTTTCCCTGTTTCTCATTTTTTTCTGCAATTCCCTGCCGATAAGCATGTTGAAAACCTGGTCCGTCCCTCCTATTTCCAGATCAACGTCCATAGCGACGGAATCATATCCCTGTAACAGGGGGTAGAGCGTCTCATGACACCAAACCGTGTCTCCTCTTTTGATTCTTCTTTGAAACATTTCCCTCTGGAATAGTTTTACGGCAGAAATATTGGAAGCAATATTAATAATCTCTCTCAAGCCCAACTTCACAAGCCAGTCTCCGTTATATTTTATTTTCACTCTCGAAAAATCCAAGATTTTCTTAGCCTGGGATTTCCAGGTTCTGATATTTCTCTTAATCTCCGCTTCTGAAATCTTTGGCCTTGCCTCGTTTCTCAAAGAAGGATCGCCGGCCAAAACCGTACCCGTGCCGATGACCAGAATCGCTTCATGACCCAAATCAGCGAATTCTTGAAGTTTCCTTAGGGTAATGGTATGCCCTAAATGTAATTTCGTGCCGGTAGGATCGATTCCCAAATAAAGACGTATTCTCTTTTTCTGCATCAAACGCTTAAGCTGGTTCTTGTTGGACAAAACCTCTTCCACGTTTCTGGTCAAAACCTCCTCTATTTTCCGAGAATCAGTGGTGATATTCATATGATTATATTTTCATTTTAACAGAATTATCTCAAAATTACGAGACCGCAATCGAGATTGAAAAAAACGGCTTTTTCTAGTAAAATTAATAACATGCCTGAAAGAAAATTATACAGAAAAGTTTATCGTAAAAACAAAATGAGAAGCCAAATCTCATTCCTTTTTAAATTCCTCTTTTTCGGTCTCGTCTTGTCTCTTTTCTTCCTTTTCGTCATTTTCATCTTTTATGCCAAGGATTTGCCCAGACCAGAGAAATTTACCGAAAAACATCTTATTGAATCGACGAAAATTTACGACCGCACCGGCAAGGTTCTGTTGTATGAAATTTACGGAGAGGAAAAAAGAACGTTGGTCTCTCTGGATCAAATACCTGATTATTTGAAAAAGGCAGTGGTTGCCACTGAAGACGTTAATTTTTACAAACATTTCGGAATCGACTTTAAGGGAATACTGAGATCTGTTTTGATCAACCTGAGAATTAAAGAACCCATCTACGGCGGTTCAACCATCCCCCAACAGCTGATCAGATCAACCTTTTTTTCCACCGAAAAGACGGCTGAAAGAAAAATAAGGGAAATTATTCTGGCCATTGAACTTGATCGCCGCTATTCCAAAGACCAGATTCTCGAATGGTATCTGAACCAAGTTCCTTTCGGTTCAAACTCTTACGGGGTGGAAGCAGCCAGCCAAACTTATTTCGGAAAGTCAGTTCAGGATATTTCCCTGCCGGAAGCCGCCACCTTAGCCGCTTTAATTCAGGCGCCGAGCCATCTTTCTCCGTTCGGGAATTATAAAGAGGAACTATTGCAAAGAAAAAACTATGTTTTGGAAAGAATGGCCACGGAAGGCTTTATAAATAAGGATGAGTTGGACTCTTTTAAAAACGAAGAGATAAAATTCGTTGAAAAACCGATCCAGATTAAAGCTCCCTATTTTACTTTATGGGTTAAACAGCAAATAGAGGAAAAGTATGACGAAGATTTTTTAAGAACAGAGGGGTTGAAAATCTACACTTCCTTGGACTGGAATTACCAACAGATTGCCGAAGAAGCGCTGGCTGAAGGAGTGAAGAGAAATGAATTCTATAACGCTTATAACGGCGGCATAGTCGCCATCAATCCTAAAACCGGGGAAGTGCTGGCGATGAGCGTGGGAACCGGCGATTATTACGCCAAACCCCTACCAGAAGGATGCACTTCCGGCGTGGATTGTTTGTTCGATCCCAAATTCAATGTCGTCACCGGCACTCAAAAAAGTCCGGGTCGGCAGCCAGGATCGGCTTTCAAGCCTTTTGTTTACGCCACCGCCTTCAAAAAGGGGTACGACGACAAAACGCAGGTTCTCGACGCAGAAACTAATTTCGGTCTTTGGGGAGATAAAGAATATTCTCCTCAAAACTACGACGGTTTGTTCCGCGGCTGGGTTACTTTAAGACAGAGCCTGTCCCAATCATTAAACGTGCCTTCAATTAAAACCCTTTATCTGATCGGCTCCGAAAATAAAATAGAAAATCTTGACATTAATAATTTCCTAGGCCAAGAAGGCGTTCTTTCAGAAGGATTAAAAGAAAGTTTGCAAACAGCCAAGGATATGGGAATCACCACCTTGGACAAACCCCTGTCTTCTTACGGTCCGGCTCTGGTTTTGGGTGGAGGAGAAGTTAATTTGCTGGAAATGGCTTCGGCTTACGGCGTTTTCGCCAATTACGGCCTGCAGATCCCGCCGGTATCCGTATTGAAAATAGAGGATTCAAAAGGGAGCATTATCTATGAAAATAAAAAAGAGTTGAAGAGAGTTCTGCCGAGCGGAGTGGCAAAATTAATCGACGATATTTTATCCGACAACGACGCTAGGACGCCGATGTTCGGACCACGTTCTCATTTATATTTTGAAAATTATCAGGTGGCCGCGAAAACCGGAACGACCGATAATTTCAGAGACTGCTGGACGATAGGTTTTACTCCCTCAATTGTTGTCGGCGTCTGGACTGGGAACAATGACAACACTGAAATGATAAGAAAACAGCCGGCTGCTACTGTTGCCGGCCCGATTTTCCATCAATTTTTAGAACAAGTTTTACCAAATTATCCGCAAGAAGAATTTGAAAAACCTGATTTAACTACTCTTAATTGGCATTACTAAATAGAGATAACTTTCGTCGCCTTTTAATCGTAAAACGCCTGGTTTTTCCGAGCCGGTCAGTTCTAAAACAACTTCCGGCTTTTTTTCTTGTCCCGAAGCGATATTTAAAAGACCGTCGAGCAGAAATCGGTAATTGAAAGATATTTCACACGGTTTTCCCTCAACCTTAGCGACTAAGAAACTTTGATGTTCTCCGATGTCCGGATTCTGACTAAAGAGACTGATTTTGTTTTTAACAGGATCTATTTTTAACTTAATCTCGTTGATTTTACCACTGAACAGAGAGGCCAGTTTAATCTGATCGATAAATTCATGAATCGGGAGAACGATGCGGGTATCGTATTTCTTGGGAATTATCTCTTGGTAATTCGGGTAATCCCCCTCGATTAATCTCGAAGTGAGTTGAATTTGCGGATGGGAAACTTCGGAAAGGGGCGTTTCAAATAAAATCTGATTTGAAGAAAAATAAATTGTTAAATTTCCTTCTTTCTCGCCGAAAATATTGATGATTTCTTTCGCGGCTTTTTGGGGAATAATTAAAGAATAATCTTTGGAAATATTTACCGAGTCTGGCTCTAGATAAACTCTTTTTTCTCCCAGACGAAAACTATCCGTGGCCGCCATGACCATTAAATCTTTCTGAATTAAAAAGTAAATTCCCGAGATTTCCGGTTTGGTCGAAGAAAAACTGGCAATATCCACTACGCTGGCTAGGTTTCTGCAAAAAACCCTGCTTGGCAGCGTTATTTTTTCTTCCGTAGAAACCTTGGGGATAATGGGAAAATCTTCCGGATTAACTCCTTTGATTAAGTTTTGATAATTTTCACACTCGATCTTTAAATTTAAATCTTTTAATTCCAGATTTACCAATTTATTGGGTAAAAAATTAATAAAACCGGATAAAATTTTGGAAGGAACTGCAACTTGTCCCTCTTTTTCCATTTTAACCAGAGCCCACCATCTTATTCCTACCTCCAAGTCTGTACTAGTAAGGTTTAGGAAGTTTTTCTCCACTGAAATTAAAATATTATTTAAAATCGGCAAGTTGATGGATTTGCTGGATATTTTTTCGACAATATTAACGCCTTCTTTTAATTTATCTTTTAAAATAGTTATCTTCATAGTTATAATAAAGTATAATATTTATTTAATTATTATAGTTGTTGGTGTTGTGGATTATTGTTGTTTTAAGTTTAATTGTATTGGTTGTTAAAGTAGAGGAAAGTGTTTAATTTTTTGTGGATTTTTAAGCGTCTTGTTTTTTCCTCAATTTATGCACTGAAAATACGTTGTTTTATTAAATCAATTTCGTTGGTCAATCCCTCGTCATTCTCCAGTTCTCTCACTATTTTTTCACAGGCGTGGATGGCAGTGGTGTGGTCTTTCCCACCGAATTTTCTTCCAATAAAAGGATAGGAGCTTTTGAGAATTTCTCTCAATAAAAACATGGCTACCTGTCTGGGTTTTACCACCTCTTTTTTCCTTGAAGAAGAGATGATTTCTTTTTCTTTCAAGTCGTAAAATTCAGCCACTGTTTGAATTATTTTCTTATGATTTGCAACTTTATTGGGAGAAAGAAACAGGGTTTTAAGCAGGGACTTGGCTATATCGAGATTGGGCGTCCGGTTGTTGATTTTTTGGTAAGCAACCAACCTGTTTAAGCCGCCCTCCAGTTCCCTGATGTTCCTTTGAATGTTTGAGGCGATATAATCCAATACCTCGTCCGGGAAAGCGACTCCTTTTTCCTGACTTTTAGTCTTAAGAATGGCGATTCTGGTTTCGTAATCGGGGTAGCTTATATCTCCGATCATCCCCCCTTCGAAACGCGACCTTAACCTTTCAGCTAGGGCGGGAATGGCCTTGGGTGGGCGATCCGAGGAAAGAATTATTTGTTTGTTGTTTTCGTATAAAGCATTGAAGATGTGAAAAAATTCTTCCTGGGTTTTTTCTTTCCCAGCCAAGAACTGGACGTCGTCCAGAATCAAGACGTCAATGGCCTGATATTTATTTTTAAACCCTTCAACATCGTGATTTTTAATGGAAGAAACCACGCCGGTGGTAAATTTTTCAGCCGGTATATAATTTACTTTTTTTTGAGAAAAATTTTTCAGTACGGCGTTACCAATTGATTGAAGAAGATGAGTTTTTCCCAGTCCCACGCCGCCGTAAATAAAAAGAGGATTATAAACCAGTCCCGGCTTCTTTGATACCGCCCAGGCAGCGGCATGAGCTAATTCATTAAAAGGGCCGACAACGAAATTTTCAAACATGTAACGGGGATTAAGATTCGTTTCCTTGTCGATTTTGAATTCCTCAAATTCCAACTGGCCAGCCGTGGGCAGTGAAATTTGGGGTCTTTTTAAAACTTTCAATTCCGATTTTCCAATAACGTATTTTACTTCTTTAATTTCTTTGTCTAAATTGTATAAAATCTTGAAAATGATCTTTCCGTACTTATTTTCCAACCATTCCTTGGCGAAAGAATTTGGAGTGGAAACGGTTATTTCACCCTCTTTATAAGAGGCAATGCTCGTATCCTTAAACCATGTGGCAAAATTAGCCTGAGAAATGTTTAATTGGATTTGGGCGAGGACCGCTTGCCAGATTTCTTCTTTATTCATGGAGATAAATCGAAGATTTATCGGATATTAAAATGAAGCATTGGCTTCATTGAGCATTATAGCATAACGTCAAATTAAAGAAAAATGAAAGTAAAACATCTTGGGTTGTTGAAAAACTGAGGAAAATATGTGGAAAGTAAGTAAGAGGAGTTCAGTGGTTGACGCTGATTGCCTCCTTTGATACAATGAAAAAGCATTATGTCTATCACATATCAAAAAAAGACAAAAAGGAGAAAGAGGGTCCACGGCTTTAGGAGAAGAATGAGAACGAAGGGAGGAAGAAGAACTCTGGCCCGGCGCCGAAGTAAGAAAAGATGGAATCTGGTAGTTTAGGTTATGCTTTCTAAACCCAATCGGCTCAAACAAAAGAAAGACATTGAAAGAGTTATAAAGAAAGGAGAAAATTTCAAAGAGAAATTTTTAGTTTTGAAAACAGCGAAAAATAACCTGAGCCAAAGCCGATTTGGTTTTATTGTTTCCCAAAAAGTTTCCAAAAAAGCGAGTACAAGAAATAAATTTAAAAGAGAAATGAGAGAAATCGTCAGAAAGAAAATCAAATCATTAAAAACCGGCAGAGATAATTTGTTTATTACCTTGCCCGGAACCGAAAAGAAAAAGTTTCCGGAGATAGAGGAAACCATCACGACATTATTTAAAAAAGCAAATTTATGAAACAGATAATTTTTAAGTTAATAAAATTTTATCAAAAATTTATTTCACCGAATTGGGGACACCAATGCCGTTTCTATCCGAGTTGTTCCAGTTATGCGATGCTTTCAATGAAAAAATACGGAGTATTAAAAGGATGTCAAAAGGGAATTTGGAGGATTTTACGATGCAATCCTTGGAATTCCGGAGGCGTAGATTTACCGTAAATTTTATATAAAATGGGAATTTTTATCCAAGCTTTCAATACAATTTTATACCAACCGTTGTTTAATGCTTTGGTTTTTCTTTACCAATATCTGCCGGGACACGATTTTGGAGTGGCGGTAATCGTTCTGACCTTGATCATCAGAATCATCTTGTATCCCTTGATGATAAAATCCATAAGATCCCAAAAAGTCTTGTCAGATCTCCAGCCAAAAGTTCAAGAAATCCAGCAAAAATATAAAAATGACAAGGAAAAACAAAGCAAGGAACTGATGGCTCTTTATCAAAAAGAAAAAATCAATCCCTTTGGAGGGTGCTTGCCTCTTCTGGTACAGTTGCCCATCCTCTTCGCCCTTTACCGAGTTTTTTGGCAAGGACTGCAACCGGAAGCCATGAACATGCTTTATGGTTTTGTCCATAACCCTGGGACAATCAACCCCGCGTTTCTGGGATTTATTAATCTTGCCGAACCGAGTTTGATCTTTGCGATCTTGGCTGGCATCACTCAATTTTTTCAGTCAAAAATGTTGATGTCTCAAAAGACAAACAATCAAGACGGTAAGACAGCCCAATTTTCCAATGTGATGCAAAAACAGATGCTCTATTTTTTTCCCATTTTTACCGTTTTTATCCTTTGGAGATTGCCGTCAGCCATCGGTCTTTACTGGACAATCACCGCCCTATTCTCAATATGGCAACAATATGTGATACTTAAGCCTTTAAACCAACCCAAAAATGCTTAGTCCCAAAGATTTAGAAAAAATAAAAAAAATAACAAAAGAATTTTTTGAAAAAACTACTTTTAACATTGAGATAGAGGTACTTACCGAACGGGATAAGACCATCCCTATAAATTTTAAGACCGAG
>JAQUAA010000031.1 GCA_028687495.1 Minisyncoccota bacterium
AGCCCTAAGCCTTTAACCAGAGACTTTCTGGACCGCCTACAGACTCTTTACGCCCAATAAATCCGGATAACGCTTGGGGTACTCGTATTACCGCTTCTGCTGGCACGAGTTTAGACACCCCTTATTCCTGGAGTACTGTCCTCCGCCTTGCGGCGGATTCTCCCTCCAGAAAAGCTCTTTACATCCCGAAGGACTTCTTCGAGCACGCGGCGTCGCTGGTTCTGGGTTTCCCCCATTGACCAATATTCTCGACTGCTGCCTCCCGTAGGAGTATGGGCCATGTCTCAGTCCCATTGTTGGCGATCACGCTCTCGCGCCGCCTACCCGTCATCGCCTTGGTGAGCCATTACCTCACCAACTAGCTGATAGGACGCAGGCTCATCCCATTCCGACTTGCGTCTTTACCCTTACGATTGCTCGCAGGGATTATCGGGAATTAGTCCGCCTTTCGGCGGGTTATGCCCGTGATTGGGGTTGGTACCTACGCGTTATTAACCCATCTGCCACTAGCACGAACCTTGCGGTCCGTACCCGTTCGACTTGCATGCCTTATCCACGCCGCCAGCGTTCATCCTGAGCCAGGATCAAACTCTCAAAAAAAATAGTTTTTCGGAACAACTTCAAATAACTGATTGCTCAATTTATCTTTGCTTCTATGGTCTATAAATAGAAGCTCCGTATTCAATTTTCAAGGTTCTTCTCAGCTTCCCATCAGACAAAAAATCAGGAAGAGATCCTGATTTCCAACGGTTTCTCTTTTTCTCTTTTCCTTACTTGCAAGTGCAGGAACAGCTCGATTTCTTTTTGCTTTTCTTTTTAGCCATAAATTTATTATCTTGTGGCTTTCCTAATTGTCATTTTAGTTTTTTAATCTTCTTTGTCAAGTCCTCCTGAGCCGAGGAGAGGGCTCGAACCTCCAACCTACTGTTTACAAAACAGTTGCTCTGCCATTGAGCTACCTCGGCACTTATTCCTTGGTAGATTTCTTAATTTCCTGCCAGTAGCTGTCGTCTTCCTCGAATTTCTTTTTTTGAGACCTGGCTCTCAATCTTTGAAGCCAGTTTGAGGTTTTGCTGTCGGTTTTCAGGGTTAAGACTCTGACTCGGGAAAGAATTTTCTGCAAAAACATCTCGAATGAGAAATCTTTAAGAAAAGGGGATGAATTTTTAATCCTTGTCAGAAATTCTTTCCAGTGAAACTGGACGGGTACTGCTTCCGGCAGCTCCAAAAGCAAATGAATCTTCCTGAACAGAATCAGGGCCATGCCGATCAGGCTGAGAACGAAAACGGTTAAGGCGATAATCAGAGACATAATTTGCTAAATCTCGTAGCGGGTGAATTTTTTGATCACTATATTCTCCCCTATTTTAGCGACATATTCATCGAGCAAATCTTTTACGGTTTTCTTGTCGTCTTTTATCCAAGGTTGTTCCAAAAGAGGAATTTCTTCGCCCATGGCGGCAATTTGCAGACATAATTCATGGGATAGCATCTGGAAATCCTGGCCCTTGGCGACAAAATCTGTTTCGCATCCCAATTCCAGTAAAACGCCGACTTTTTTATTAGGATGAACGTAACTGGTCACGATTCCCTGGCCGGCTGTTTTTTCAGCTCTTTTTCCGGCTATTTCTTTCCCCCATTTCTTCAATATTTCTTTGGCTTTTTCCAAATCACCCTTGGCTTCCTCCAAGGCCTTTTTGCACTCTGAGACCGAAACCAACGTCTCCTCCCTCAGTTGTTTGATTTTATCAATGGTTACCATTATTTTTCGGTTTTCACCTTGCTTTTTGCCTTTAAGATTGTTTCTTTTACCTTGTCTAAAATGTATTTGATGGATGAGATGGCGTCG
This sequence comes from Minisyncoccota bacterium, assembly GCA_028687495.1. GTDB lineage: Bacteria > Patescibacteriota > Minisyncoccia > Minisyncoccales > RBG-13-42-11 > JAQUAA01. Next base: position 1,850 of record JAQUAA010000031.1, read on the forward strand.
TCATTTGCCGGAATCGGATAATCGAGTATGGTGGGATCGCTGCTGGTGTCGCTTAGGCCGATGATTTTGACTCCCTTGGCTTTTGCTTCTTTTACCGCCAAAACGTCTTTTTTCACGTCCAGAACGAAAATGGCATCGGGAAACTGAGTTAAATTCCTGATTCCTCCGAATTTCAATTCCAATTTTTTCAATTCCTTGTCAAAATTAGCTCTTTCTTTTTTAGTATATTTTTCCAGCTCTCCGGTTGTTTTTTTATTTTCCAAATCTTTGAAATATTCAACTCTTTTCCTGACGTTTTCAAAGTTGGTGAAGGTACCGCCCAGCCATCTTTCCGACACACATGGTAAATCGCATTCTTTGGCCACGTCTTTAACCATGTCTTTCGTCTGGATTTTCGTTCCGACCAAAAGAATAACCTTTTTCTCGGAAATCAAATCTTGAATGAATTTTAGGGCTTCTTTCAATTTCTCGGCGGTTTTTTCCAGGTCTATGATATAAATCGAATTTCTCACCCCAAATAAATAGGGTTTCATTTTAGGATGAACTTTTGAAGTTTTATGGCCAAAATGAAGACCCTCTCGAGCCATGTCCTCAACTTTGATGCCAAAATTCGAAGAGGATTCCGTTTTCTTCTCTTCTTTCGCCTCTTCCAGAGGCTCGGTATCAGATTGTTTCTTTTTCTTTTCCGCGTCTTTCATAAATTCGCTTTTTAATATAGCACACTCAAAAACGTATAGCAAGGGGTTGATTTCTTGTTTCGAATTTGTTAATATTATTATGTATGAAAAAAGATATCCATCCCAAATATTACGAGAATGCCAGGGTTCAATGCGCCTGCGGCAATACTTTTACGGTAGGTTCAACCAAGGAACTTCTTGAGGTTGAAATTTGTTCCTCTTGTCATCCTTTCTACACCGGAAAGGAAAAAATCATGGATACGATGGGACAGGTCCAAAAATTCAGAAAAAGATTGGCCAAAAAAGAAGAAATCAGAGGCAGAAGAAAGAGATAATGTTGGATGTTGAAGGCGCTAAAAAAGAATACGACGAACTCTTAAATCAGCTCAGCGATCCTGAGCTCATTTCAAATTGGGAGAAATTCGAGGAACTGACGAAAAGAAAAGCTTTTCTCGAAAAAATCATTGCCACAGAAAAAGAAATTACGGATCTCAAAAACAGGATTGAAGAGAATAAAACCATCTTAAAATCAGAAGCGGATCGAGAACTGGTTTCCCTGGCCGAAACCGAAACGGCCCAAATGAATGAAAAATTAAAAAAACTGGAGGAAGAACTGAAAAAACTGCTGACCGAGGAAGAAGAACCCGGAACTCCAAAAGCAGTCATTATGGAAATCAGGGCCGGAACCGGAGGAGAAGAAGCAGCTCTTTTTGCCGCAGACTTATTCAAAATGTACTCAAAATACAGCCAACTTAAGGGCTGGAAGCAAAAAACCTTGGACTCGAGCCCTTCGGGATTGGGCGGATTCAAAGAAATTATCTTCGAAATGAAAAACGGCGATGTCTGGTCAAAAATGAAATATGAGGCCGGCGTTCACAGAGTCCAAAGAATCCCCACCACTGAAAAATCGGGCAGAGTTCACACTTCCACCGCCACCGTAGCCGTCTTAGCCAAGCCCAAAAAAACGGAAACAAAAATCAACCCGGCGGATTTAAAGATTGACTCCTATCATTCTTCGGGAGCCGGCGGGCAATACGTCAACAAGAGAATGACGGCCATCAGAATCACTCATTTGCCTTCGGGCATCGTCGTCACTTCCCAAAGCGAAAGAAACTTGCTTTCCAATAAAGAAAACGCCTTCAGTATTCTGGAGGCGAGGCTTTTGCAAAAAAAAGAAACGGAAGAGTCGGAAAAACGCGGAGGCGAAAGACGTTCCCAGATCGGCGGAGCTAAAAGAGCCGAAAAAATCAGAACTTATAACTTCCCCCAAAACAGGGTAACCGACCACCGGATCAAAAAAAGTTTCTATAACATCGAGGAAATCATGCAGGGGAAACTGGACCCGATAATCGAATCTCTTAAGTCCCTTCAAGTTCCTTAATATCACTCTCGTACTGAGCGGTAATTTTCATTACCGAATCTCCGTAGAAACGGTATGCCGTATTGGTGCTGCCTGAAAAATAAATCATGGCCGCCTTCCACTCGGCATTGTACGTCTGTTTGGTTGCTCCGTAATCGGCCAAGTACAAGGCAGCGGCTAAAAAAGCATCTTTGATATTCCAGGGGTCAGCCGCCTTTCCAGTGATGCCGGCTGCTTTATCCTTGTACAACATCCAGGTTGAAGGAATGAATTGGGCTGGTCCCATGGCGCCGCCGTATCCGTAACTCATGGGGCAGGATACCGGCGTATTGTAAGGATCTCTGCCTAATTCCTGGGTTATGGTCAAGAACGGTCCCACGTCTCTCGACGGTTTCATAACCCGGGAAACTTCTTTGCCGTTGTAAGCGACCACACCGTCACCCGTTTTTGGATCCTTTAAAAAACACTGGCCGACGTTTTTCCCGATGTTTGATTCCTGAGTCAGAACAGCCAACAGAAAAGCCGGTCTTACGCCCGTAACGCTTTCAACGTATTTGGCGATATCCAACGCTTCTCCGAAAGTCGGGGCTTCCGGCACGCCGATCAATTCAAAGATTCTCGCCCTGATTTCAGCCGCTCTTTTTTCCGCTTCCGTCTTCTTCTGCAAGCTTGCCTGATATTGGGTTTCGGTAAGTTTCAGGTAAGAATTCTGCTCTTTTTTAGTGGTTTCGCTTTCTTGTTTTTGAAGAGCTTTGAGTTTGACGACACTTTCTAAATCAGATTTATTTTGGTCCAGGGACTGCTTCTGGATTTCCAGGGAACTTTTCAGGTTTTTAATGTCCTGCAGAAACTCCTGGCTTTTGGCATTAAGGGCTTCCAGAGCCATCAGATTGTCGAAAAAATCGGACAACTCTTTTTCCGAAAGAAGCATCTCCACCAGAGACTTCTGATCTTCCTCGTAAATAATCTGTAAAATGCTCGATAATTTACTCCTCGAGTCTAGAATTTTCAGGTTTGTCTGGTCAATGGAGCCCTCGGTATCGTTTATTTGTAAACTCAAATCTTTTATCATTACATTACTCTGAGAAATCTGAAGATTTAACTGACTGATTTTTTTGGTCAAAAGAGAAATTTGATTTTGAAGAGTATTTTTTTGTTGCGCCGTCTTGGTAATGTCTTCATCGTATTGTGCAATCTGTTCTTCCAATTGTTTCAATTCATCCTCCAGCGCCTGGCGCTCTTCCTGCGGAGTGGCCTGACTCCCTTCTTCTGTAGAAGTAGCCGTTTCTTGCGCAAAAACAAAAAAAGGCGGCAATAAAAAAGCCGCAAATATAACTAAGAGGAAAATTATTTTTTGAAAACGGTGGCTCATTTGGCAGGCTTTGGTTGAGTTTCCTGTTTTGGAGCAGGCGTTTCTTCGGCTCCTTCCTTACCTTCTTCTGCTTCTTTCTTTTCTCCCACCTTTTCAACTTCTTCCACTTTCTCTTCCACGGGCTTAGCCAATTCTTCTTCCACTTTCTCGGGTTCGGCGACAAAGACCACGACCTCGTCCGGCCCCTTAAGGATTTTAACCTCTTTGGGAATAAGCAAATCCTTGACTGCAATGCTGTCTTCAAAAGTTTTCAAACTTATTATGTCCACCCTGATTTCGTGAGGAAGATTTTGGGGCAGAGCTTTCACCTCAATCTCATGGATATTCCTGACTAAAGTTCCTCCGAAATCCTTGACTGCCGGCGCCTCGCCCTCGAAAATCAATGGTATGGTGGCCGTAATTTCTTCATCAAGCCGAGGCTGATAAAAATCAACGTGAATCGGTTTTTGGGAAAGGGCGTCGATTTCCACGGCGTGAATCAAAACCAAAAATTTCTTTTCACCCACTTCAAGCTGGACCAAAGAACTTGTTCCGGCTTGAGTGTAAACTTTTTCGAATTCTTTTAGGTTTGTTTCGAGAGATAAATTTTCTATTTTAGGGCCGTATAAAACCGCGGGAATTATTCCCTTTTCCCTGAGTTTTTCTGTTTTCCTGCCCTGATCTTTCCTAATTTTAACTGAAAGTGTCAACATGTTTTAAATTTTATTTGCTGAACCGAATAATTTAATCTTATCTTCAACGACTTTTTGAACCGCTTCAACTGCCTGTGCTAGATATTTATAAGGAGTGGTTTCTTCCGGATTATCTTCAAGAGCTTTTTTCAGGGCCTTGGTATAAGCCAATCTCAATTCGGTGTTGATATTGATTTTGACTATGCCCAGTTTTATGGCTTTTTTAACGTCTTCTTCCGGAGTTCCCGAGCCGCCGTGCAGAACCAAAAATGCTTTATCCCCTATTTTTTTTCTTATTTCTTCCAATCTGCCGAGATTGATGTGTGGGTTTCTGCCGGAAACATCCATGCCGTGGAAAGTGCCGATGTTTATCGCCAAACTGTCAACTTTAGTCTCCCTGACGAATTTTTCGGCTTCTTCCGGATCGGTCAAATCTTCTTCTTTAATCTCCGGTATCTTTTTGAGAACTTCCGAAGAACCTTTGATGAAACCGATTTCTCCCTCTACCATGACTTTTCTTTTGTGGCAGTACTGGACTACTTTTTGGGCAATTCTTACATTCTCTTCGAGGGAAAGTTTGGAACCGTCAAAATGAATCGCATCATATCCGGCATCTGCCGCCTCTTTAATATAATCGAAAGATTTGCCGTGGTCAAGGTTTAAAATCAAAGGGAGACCGGTCTCTTCCCTCCATGCTCCGACCAAAGCCACGGCTTGCCTTAGACCCAGAAATTTACTTTCGCCTTCTGACGTCCCGATGATAAGCGGGCTTTCCAGGTTCCGGCCGGCCCGAATTATCGCCTGGAGTGTCTCGAGATTTGAAATATTAAACTGACCGATGGCCCAATTCTCCGATCTCGCCCTTTTAAATAGATTTAATGTTTTATTTTGCATAAATTATTCTGGCCGCAAAGCTCTTTTACGACTTCGACTTTCGGCCAAGACTCGCCTTTTTTCAGTAAACCCTCTTTTGCTCCCAATTTCTGCAAGCAGGAAGCTGAATTGGCAATTCCCAATTTAACTCCCGACTCAATGCTTTTGGTTTTGATGAAACCGGAAATGAAGCCTGAATTAAAGGAATCTCCCGCCCCGGTTGTATCCACCAATTTTATCTTCAATGCCCGGGCCCGGTACAAATATTTCCCGTCGGAAACCACGGCTCCTTCCCCTCCCTTAGTCATGATGCAAATGCCATGCACCAATTTATCCAGTTTCTGGAATATCGCTTTTTCTTTTTGATAGGGAATTTTGGTCAAAAGAGAAGCTTCTTCCTGATTTAAAATCAAAATATCGACCTTGGCTAAAATCCTTTCCAGAACTGATTTGGATAAGG
>JAQUAA010000002.1 GCA_028687495.1 Minisyncoccota bacterium
TGGGCCCTTTCCGATTCGAAACGGGCGTCTTCAATCTGTTTTTTGAGATTTTTAATTTTACCGATGACTTCCCTCTCCGTCTGCCACCTCATTTCAATCTCTTTGGCTTTTTCTTTAAGATCAGCCAGCTGCCTGGAGATCACCGCCTGTTTCTTAGCGTTTTTCTTCAGTGCCTGCTTTTCAATTTCCAATTTTTGAATCTCTTTTTTAAGCTGTTCCAAATCCACGGGTTCGGACTCAATTTCCAACCTTAAAGAACTCATGGCTTCATCCATCAAATCCACTGCTTTGTCAGGCAGGAATCTGTCGGTAATGTATCTTGCCGCCAATTCAGCAGCGGCTACCAAGGCAGAATCCTTGATTTTCACGCCGTGATGAAGCTCGTATTTTTCTTTTATTCCCCTTAAAATGGCAACCGTATCTTCAATCGTCGGTTCTGAAACATAAATCGGCTGGAATCTTCTTTCCAAGGCCGGATCTTTTTCAACGTATTTCTGGTATTCCTTCAAGGTCGTGGCTCCGATCGCCCTCAATTCTCCCCTGGCCAAAGCTGGCTTCAGCAAGTTGGAAGCGTCGATTGCGCCCTCGGCTGCTCCAGCCCCCACTAAAGTGTGCAGTTCATCGATAAATAAAAGGTATCGGCCGCCGCCGCGGTTAATTTCTTTCAGCAAGGCTTTTACCCTGTCTTCAAACTCGCCGCGATATTTCGTTCCGGCAACCAAAGCTCCCAAATCCAGGGCAATGATTTCCTTGTCTTTCAAGCTTTCCGGAACCTGGCCGGAAACGATTTTCTGAGCCAGCCCCTCGACAACGGCTGTTTTGCCTACTCCTGCCTCGCCTATTAAAACCGGGTTGTTTTTCGTCCTCCGGGATAAAACCTGCATCAACCTTCTGATTTCGTTTTCCCGGCCGATAACCGGATCAAGTTTTCCCTGGATGGCCAGCTGGGTCAGATTTCTGGCGTATCTTTCGATAACCTGATATTTAGATTCTGGTTCAGGATCGGTGATTCTTTGTCCGCCTCTTATTTGAGCTAAAGTTTTAAGGGCAGTTTCATAATCCAATTTGCCGAATTCCAAAGAAGTGACGCCGCCGCCAGGCCCCAGGAAATTCGTTTTGTCCAAGATTTCCTTGGCCTTCGTTTCAGTGTCTAATAAAGCTAAGAATAAATGTTCAACCGAAATGTATTCATCGCCCATTTTTACCGCTTCCTGGCGGGCTCTTTCAAGGACTCTGGCCATATCCTGCGTCAAATACAATTGGCCGAACGCCTGAGGAGCGGCGATTGCCGGAATTCTGTCCAGACTGATCTTTGTTTTTTTCTTCAGCCCTTCGACATCCGCGCCAAGCCGTGAAAGCAAATTCAAAACCACGCTTTCTTCCTGAGAGATCAAAGCGTATAAAAGATGCAAAGCGTCTATCTGCTGTTGGCTCCTTTCCTGGGCAAAATTCTGGGCCGACAATATCGCCTCTTGGGCTTTATGAGTAAAATTGCCGTTCATAATCTTAATTTTAGACAGCAAAATAAAAAAATCAAGTCCCGCCGAGGCAGGACTTATTTGTGGTTTGGGTGCGGGGAGAGGGGTTCGAACCCTCGGCCTTCTGGATGTTCGCCAGACGCTCTACCGACTGAGCTACCCCCGTCACGCCTGTAATAAAAAGGACTATAACAAAAAACCTGGCGGTACTTAGCCAGATCAGTTGTTTTTTTTATTTTAATATATGCATTATTCAACGAACCTAACCTGGCGCCGCTTGGCGACGAGGACTAACGATAGGACTAAGATTAGGTTTAATTGAATTTGCTTCATATATTGTTTTTATTACGACGGGACAGCTTCCTTTTTGTTACACTATTCTGTTCTTTCGCCCAAAGTCACCTGGATGAGTTTTTCTTCCTTATCCCTCAATATTTTCAAAACCACCTTGTCTCCGGCATCGTATTTTTGAATGACTTTAGACAAAGAATTATCAGTGGTGATTTTTTCGCCGTTAAATTCCAAGATTATATCGTTTTCTTTCAAACCAGCTTTTTCAGCAGCCGAGCCAGAGGCAACGGCTTCTTCTCCGTTTTCGCCCTTGGTGACCCAGGCGCCGTAACTGACAGACAAATTATTATCTTGTTGAATTTTTTCCGTAATTAAAACATACCTGACTCCCAAATAAGGGTAAACAATTTTTCCCGTAGCCTTGATCTGTTCAATGTCTCTTTTGGCCTTATTGATGGGAATGGCAAAACCGATGTTTTGGGCGCCCTGGACTATGGCGGTATTAATGCCGATGACTTCTCCTTTCAGATTCAAAAGCGGCCCGCCAGAATTTCCCTGGTTAATGGCAGCATCAGTCTGGATAACATCTTCAATGGTTTCCGACAAGCCGCCTCCCGAAGCAGTAATGCTTCTTCCCAGGCCCGAAACCACCCCCACTGAAACCGTATTCCTGAATTCTCCCAAGGCATTGCCAATGGCAATGACCGTCTGGCCGATTTGCAGGGCGTCCGAATCCCCCAGTTTTACTACCGGAAAATTCGTCAAACTGAAATTTCCCTGGCTGTTTACCGATTTTTCCTGATTGATTTTAATCACTGCCAAATCCTGAACCGGATCGCGGGCCAAAACTTCGGCGGGATAATTTTTTCCGTCATTGGTCAAAACGCTGTATTCCGCCTCGGTGTCCAGAACCACGTGCTTGTTGGTCAAAATCATGCCGTCCTCGGAAACGATAAAGCCAGTTCCTCCGCCGACTTCCTGCTTTTCGGTTCCCTGCTGGCGATAGCCGGGAATTTGGAATTCTTGGCCGAATTCCGGAAAGGGATTGTAATAGTATTGTTCAATAATGGGAACCTCCTTGGTAATGACGATGCTGACTACTGCCGGAGAAAAAGTTTTTACGGCACTAATTATCGCTTCTTCCTGGCTCGTCTGGGGAACGTATTGCGGAGTGGAAGTTGAATTGTTCTCGATCAGTTTTTGTATTTCCGGAAGCTTTATCTTCAATCCAGATAGAACTCCGCCGGTAAAACCGAAAATCGAGGAAACTAAAACGGTCAGAATGACGATCCAGAAAATCTGATTTTTCCAGAATTTCGGGAAATTAAAAGAAGATTTTTTGATTTTTGGCCATTCAAATTTTGGCAATTCGTAGAGATCCATATGTTATATTACGCATTATATCTAATTTTTATTGTCTTTTGAATAGTGGTTGAAACGATAATTTAAGATATCCGACCTGACGGCTCTGCCCGAAAGCATATAAAAAAAACAGAGAATGTATTTTAAAAGGGTTTTGAAATAACCGTCCTTTTCGAATCTTCTGAGGATTATGTAAATCTTGGTTGATTTTATGATTCCGAATCTGCCGAATTTGGCCGCCTGTCTTACGAAATAGAGGTCTTCCGCCAATTTAATATCTTCCTCAAAACCGCCGACTTTATCAAAGAATTTTTTTCTTATCAAAATGCCCATGGCGCCGTTCGGCAAAACATTCTGGGAAAGGTTTATCATCCGGTTCCACAATAAATTGAACCCGGTTTTGACGACTTTCCTTTTTGTTTGGGGTATTAATGTATAAGAAGCTACATCGAGTTTTCTTTCCTCGAACTCCTTTAATGATTTCTCCAAAAAATTTTCCGGCACTTTCAAATCGGCATCCAAAAAAAGCAGCAGGTCACCTCGGGCCTCTTTGGCTCCCTGATTTCTTCCTTTCGCCGGCAGTCCGCCAGCTACGATTTTACCGCCGAAATTTTTAGCGATTTGAGTTGTCCTGTCTTTGGAACCGGCATCAGCCACGATTATTTCGTAATCGGTAAAATTCTGCTTTTCTATCGATTTTAGCAGTCGGGGAAGATATTTTTCTTCATTTAGAGTTGGAATTATGATGGAAAGCATATTAAAATAGTTTTTTAGCTTCTTGCCAAATTTCAGGTTTCCCTTCTTTTTCCTTCAACCAATACATCCATTCAGCGCCCCAGAGATAGAATTCTTTCAAGCCGGTTCTTTTGGCAAATTCAATGTTTTTTTTGAACTGCTCCAAATTCATTGTCTTCTCTTGTTCTTCAAGAGAAGAATGATAAAGCAATGCTGGTCCCCAAGGCTCTGCCTGAAGTTCCACGCAGATTACTTCCTTATTGAAAATAGTCTTGATAATCTGGGCTTTTCTCGAGTAAAAAGTCGGGGGAAAGGGATAATTTAAATACCTTCCCAGTTGATGGACCCAAACCTTTCTGTACATCGTCGTCCCCACAATATCGCCCAGCGAGGCGGCCGAAAACCAGAATGAACCTTCCCCGCTATCAGATATTAGAATTTTTCTGTTTTGTTGGTCAAGTGACTTAACTTTGGCTATCTCTTTTTTCAGAAAATCTTTATCCGTCCAAGGACAATCGCCGAAAGGAAAAAACGGCTCATTCTCCACCTGCCACATTGAAATTACCTCGGAATCTGCATATCTTGAAACGATTTTTTCGATTAAATTAAGAATTTTTTCTTGCTGCTGTTCCTTACCAAGACCTTTTGCCCAGCCGGGAATGTGACATTCCGGCCAACGGGGAGTTTTCATGCCGATGACCAAAAGAATTTCAGCTCCTTTGTCTTGGGCTGTTTGCATCTGCCAGTCCAAATCTTCGAAATTATAAATCCCCTCTTCTTTCTCGATTAAATCCCAGTAAGTAGCCAGTTTTATGTTCTTTGCTCCCATATCCTCAATCAAAGCGGAATAAGTTTCCTTCCAATCCAATCCCAAAAGCTCCGTGTGTTTTTGCGAAAAATTGACCCCCCATTTGATTTCTTTTGTCTGGGAAGGAATTCCCAAGAAAAGATAGCCCGCAAAAATTAGAAATAATGCCAGAAATACAAATAGGATCATTTTTATTTTATTCTTCATTTTTATTTAAAAGCGATTAAAACCAACCCCAGACCAATTAAGATTATGGCAGAAATCTTTTGAAAAATTATTTCTTTTGAAATCTCTTCTTTTATAATCTGGGGGAACTTTAAAGAAAGAAAAAGAGAGAAAATAAATAAAAATACGTATTGAATACCGTTCAGAGCATGAATAACGGAAATATAAACCAGGGGAGCCAGAAAAATTGCAAAGTTCTGCAAGATAGCGGCCCCACCGCCCGCCGCCTGATTGATCAAAAAAACAAAGGTGCTTTTCTTGTCGATTTTTTCTCTTTTTTTGAAAATTTCTTTTCTAATCTCAGGAAAAATGATGAAAAAAATAAGAGCCATCAAGAACCCGCCGATGCTTCTCCAAATAAAACCATTCCAAAAAGGCTGGTCCAAATAAACGTATTTGGTCAAAACAAATGCCAGGGACAAGAAAAAAGCGGTGAAGAGAGACAATCCGAAGCTCCTTAAATTTATCATTTTTTCCTTTTGGAGATTGATTAAAATGCTTCCCAAAACCAAAAGAACAAAAGCGATCATCTCCTGGCATGATAAAACTTCTTTGCCACCGGAAGAAATATATATTAATCCGGCGGTGAACAAAGGAGTTAGGCCGCCAACAGCCGGCACCACCCTTGAGGCCTCGAAGATCCGCAGTGTTCTGTAAAGCCAAAAGAGACCAAAAATAAAAGATGAGCCGGCCGATAAAGCCAAAATGATTTGCGATTTTTCCGGTATATAAAAACCGATGAAAGGAGCCAAAACCAAAGCCAAAAGACCCAAAGTCCCCACATAAAAAACGTAAACCTTGGGATTGGGCAGGGCTTTGGTTAGAAGATATTTATCCACCAAAAAAACAATTGCCAGAATAAAATAAGCTAAGATTGTGATCGTCAGCCACATTGTTTTTCCACTATTTCTTTAATTTTCAACGTTCCCAATTTTTCTCCCTCGATGAAACCCTGCAAAGCGGCTTCGGCGAAGCGGCCTGACTCAAGGAAATCAAAAAACCATTGGCTGGTATAAAGCGGATTTTCCTGTGTGATTCCAAATCCTGATTTCAGAAGCCATTTTCTGTTGAATTCTTCCTGTGAACCAATAGTCGGGGCTATAATGATCGGTAACCCCAAGGCAGCATAAAAAGAAAGTTCCGAAGGTTTTGTCCATAAAACATCTGTCTTTTTCAGCGCCTCATTGAACCTTTCGAAATAAGTTTTTATGTCTTTTTCGAAAATTATTTCGATATTTTTGTTTTCTCCCAAACTGAGTTTTTTGAGATTTTGATCAAAATATTCTTTTATTTTTTCTTTGATACCTGCCACTAAAATAATTCTGATTTTGCCGTCTTTTATTCTTTTTTTTAGGCTTTTGACCATTTTCATTCCAATCTCTTTTTGGGCGCCGGCTCCGCCGACAGCAAACATCAGTGTCAGGGGGTGATTAGACTCAGAAGGAAGATATCCCAAATGTTTTCTGATAAGGGGTTCGTAAAGACGGATGTATTTCTTTTTTGGATCGAGATTAACGAGACGGTTTTCCAGGTCCTTTTTCAAAATTTCCATTTTTTCGTCTCCGATAAGATTTTGAGGCAAGGGATAGCCCGTGAAAAAAATATTCTCTTCTTTCACTCCGTAAAGTTTCAAGCGGCTCACCACCCATGAAGTCGGGGCGAAATATTTGATTTTGCTTCTTCTGGGATCAAACGGCGCCCAGGTTCTAGAAACATCGGCATCGCAAACGATACAGAAAATCTCGCCGGGATAATCAAAGTGTTCAGCCATAAAAGCCGAGGTGAAAAAAGTGCTTACCACGGGCAAAGGATTCTCTTTTAATTTTTCTATCAAATGCCTCCCCCATCCCTTTTTAATCAAAGAAAACGTCTGTCTCAACTGAAAATTAGGTTCCGATAAATCTCTTTTGGGATAAAAACTGAAAATCTTCTGAAACTGGTCGAAAAGAAAAAAACTAAATTCGCCGATCAGGGGAATTCTTTTTAATTTAGAGATTAGTTCGTAGCCGCGCCTCGTCCTCTCCCAAATCCGTTTATCTTTCTCCGGAATTCCCGAATAGTCATTAATGCAAATTATCTCTCCCGTAGGACTTAAATCTTTCAAGGGAAAAGCCGTTCTTTGGTGACCGTAACCCATATTAACACTTATTATCCAAGCCCTTTTTTCCATATCTTTTTATATTTTACCACTAATAGCTTAAATTTTTAATTTTTATTCAAGATGAAAGAAAGATATAAAAATGCCTCCAGTGAATGAGAGGCAAAAAAGGAAGAAAATCTTGGATTTTGACATTAAATAATTTAAAATCCTGTAGCAATAACGGTTACCTTTATTTCCCCTTCTTTCAATTTCTCGTCCTGAACCGCTCCGAAAATTATCTTTGCTTCAGGATTTATTTCCCTGGTAATTACCTTGGCTACCTCATCGATCTCCGAAAGGGAAATATCTTTTCCGCCGGAAACATTGAACAAAATTCCCTTGGCTCCTTTTATGGAAATATCCAGCAAGGGAGAATTTATTGCCGCCAAGGCCGCTTTTTCCGCCCTGCCTTCTCCCTGAGCCTTGCCCACACCAAAAAGAGCGGAACCGGCATTTTGCATTATTGTTTTGATGTCGGCGAAATTAACGTTGATGATTCCCGGCAGCATGATTAAATCGGAAATTCCCTGAACCGCCTGCCTCAGCACGTCATCGCACACCCAAAAAGCATTTATGAGGGGCGTTTTGGGATCCAGAGTGGAAAGAAGCTTGTCGTTGGAAATGGAAATTAAAGTATCAACGTTTTCCTTTAGTCTTCTCTGCCCGTTTTCGGCCATTCTCATCCTGACCTGGCCCTCAAAAGAAAATGGTTTTGTCACCACGGCTAAGGTCAAAATGCCGAGCGTCTTGGCGACTTCGGCAATGACCGGCGCCGCTCCCGTTCCCGTGCCGCCACCCAAACCGCAGGTAATGAAAACCATATCCGATCCTTTTAAAATTTCGGAAATCTCCTGGCGGTTTTCTAAGGCTGATTTTTTCCCGATTTCGGGATTCATCCCAGTACCCAAGCCCTGAGTGATTCTCCTGCCGATTCTCAGTTTCAAATCAGCATTTGTTTTCATCAAATCTTGGGCATCGGTGTTTACGGCGACCAGTTCGACTCCCCTTATGTCGCATCTGGCCATTCTGGAAATGGCGTTGGAACCTGAACCGCCGACTCCGATCACTTTAATTTTTGTCACAGTGTTCATGTTAAATAAGAATTATTTATGGAATAAAAATTTTGAATATCTTTTTAATTTTATCGGCCAAGCCGCTGCCTGAAAAACCGCCCCCTTGCCAATTTCTTCCGCCTTCCGATTCGCTGCCCTTGAAAACCAGTCCGCAAACCGTGGCGTAATTGGGTTCGTCTTCCAGTTTCGGGAAATGAGAAATTTTACCCAATCGGCAGGGAAGCTTTAATTCTTTTTTTGCCAGATCGACGATTTTCGGTATTTTTGCTCCTCCGCCGGTCAAAACCACTCCCGAAGGCAATAATCCTATCTTCCCGATTCTTTTCAGTTCTTTCTGACATTGGTCAAAAATTTCAGAAACGCGAGCCTCAACAATGCCGGCCAGTGTTTTTTGGGAAAAAGACAGAGGTTCTTCGCCTTCTATCTCAATTTTTTCTTTTTTATCATTACCCTTGAAAAGGCAGCACCCCCGCTCGATTTTTATTATTTCAGCCGTATCGATATCCGTTTTCAGACCGATGGCGATATCCGAGGTTATGTTGGCTGATCCTATGGGAAAAATAGCCAAATGAGTCAGATCCCCTTCTTCGAAAACGGCCAATTCCGATGTGCCTGCCCCGATTTCCAACAGAGCCACTCCCAATTCTTTTTGCCGTTGGGAAAGGACTATTGCAGAACTCGCTAGGGGTGAAGGAATGATATCCGCGATTTGAATATTCGCCTCCACAACCGCCTCAACCAAATTATTCTTGTAAGGCATAAAGCCGCTTAGAATCAAGACCTCCGTTTCCAATCTCCCGCCCTGTAAACCTTCAGCCACTTTTATTCCTCCCATGCCGTCAACGATGAATTCTCTCGGGTAGGTCTCCAGAATTTCGTTGTTGGAGGGCAGGGAAACCGCTCTGGCCGCTTCCTGCAAAACCCTGTCCACGTCTTCTTTGGAAACGCTTCTGTCCGCCCGGGAAACAGCGACCATCCCCCGGGAAGAAGTTGAAATTAAGTGGCAGCCGCCGATGTTAACAAAAACGGAGTGAATTTTTTGTCCGCTCTCCGTTCTTGCCTTATCAACCAGAATTTGAATTATCCTGGAAACCTTTTCGGTATCGGTCACCACTCCTCTCCTCACCCCCAAAGACGGTTCTTCCCCCAAAAACAAAATGTCGAATTTCTCTTCCCCTTTTTTCTTGGCGGCCACCAGCATTTTTATCGTACTCGTGCCTATATCCAAACCGGTAATGATTTTAGTTTTGGACATAAATTTTTTCCAAATAATATTTTTCTTTTTTTTCCATAACTTGCGCTTCTTTCCTGCTTTTTTCGTGGTCGTATCCGGAAAGATGAAGCAAACCGTGGATTAAAACTCGAGTCAGTTCTTTTTTGAAAGCGGTGCCGTATCTTCTGGCGTTTTTCCTGACCTCTTCAGGACAAATCGCTATTTCCCCCTCTTTCTTATTATACAAAAACGATAAAACGTCAGTCGGAAGATTCTTTTTCCTGTATTCTTTGTTTAATTTTTTAATTCTGTCTTTACTAAGAAAAACTATCGATAATTCAGTTTTGTTCTTTTTCTCTCCTTTCAAAACTTTTCTGCAGATCTTTTTTATGAAATTCCCATCAACCGAGTTGGTTGCCAAATTGTTGATTTCGATCATGAAACCAGTAATTCCTTAACAATTTTGGAAACTAAAGTGCCCTCAGCCCTACCTTTGACTTTAGGCATTAATTCTGACATTACTCTTCCCATGTCCTTTATTTCCTTGGCCCCCACTTTGGCAATGGCTTCCTCTACTATTTTTTTAACCTCTTCTTCCGGCAACTGCTCCGGCAGATATTTTCCCAAAATTTCCGCTTCTTTTTTTTCTTTATCGGCCAGCTCCTGTCTTCCTCCCCTTTCAAAAAGCTCAATTGATTCTTTCCTCTTCTTGATTTCCGAGGAAATGACGTCCATTACCTCTTCGTCCGTCAGCTGACACTCTTTATCTAATTCAACCCCACCAGCATCTGGTTTCTCTTTTGAGATTTTATATCTTTTTTCCTTTTCCTTATTCAAAACAGCAGCTAAAAGCTGCCTTAATACCGAAGTTTCCAGCTCCTTTCTTCCTTTAAGAACTGCATTAAGATCTTGATGAATTCTCTCTTTCGAGTTCATGGATTTATTTTCTCTCTAATCCTAATTTTTTTAATTTTTCGTATTCTTTTTTTAATTTTTCTCTTCTCAAGGCCGCTCTTTTGCTCATTTCGGGACTTTTGGAGCGTTTGAAAAAACGGTTTGCTCTTGCCCGAACCAAAACCCCGCTTTGCTGAACTTTTTTAGAAAAGCGGCGGATTAAGCCCTGAGAATTTTCTCTTTCTTGTTTTCTTGCTTCTACAGCCATGGTAATTCCTTTCCTCCTATTAAATGTAAATGGAGATGATCGACCGTTTGACCCGCGTCTTTTCCGATATTAAAAGTCAATCGATAGCCGGTTTTATCAACCCCTTTTTCTCTGGCTATTTTTTGGGCGGTTAAAAACAATTCTCCGATCAGCGTTTTGTCCTTTAATTCCAGGTGATCTATCGAAGGAATGTGGATTTTCGGGATGATTAAAAGATGAACCGGAGCCACGGGATGAATGTCTTTGAAGGCGATAATTTTATCGTCTTCATAAACAACATCGGCCGGGATTTCCTTGCTGACAATTTTGCAAAAAATACACTCCATAAAACAAGCTTTATCTTTTAAGTCTCTTTTCTATCTCTCTTACCGCTTTCTCCAATTTCACTATATCTTGTTTCCCGGTAATCATATCCCTTATAATTATGGTTCCTTCCAAGGACTCTTTCTGGCCCAAGAGCAAAGTGTACTTTGCCCCGATTCTATCAGCCATTTTCAATTGGGCTTTTAGCGAATCTCTTCCGAAAGATTCCCCTACCTGAATTCTGGCTCTCCTGAATTCTTCCAAAAGTTTTAAGCTTTTTCTCTTAGCCATCGTTCCTAGCTGAGCCAAGAAAACCGGCGGGTTGACCGCTTTTTGAACCTTCACCTCTTTGGTCTTCATCGCCGCAATCACTCTTTCTATTCCCATCGCCCCGCCAACGGCTTTGGTATCTTCTCCGCCTAATAATTTAATTAAACCGTCGTATCTCCCGCCGCCGACTAAAGCGTCCCTTGAAAATGTCTCTTTATTTTCTGTTTTTTGAGAAGTTTCAAAGAAAATCTCGAAAGCCGTCTTGGTATAATAATCCAACCCTCTTACCAGATAAGGATTCAAACGGTAGGGTAATTCAATCTCGTCAAGAAATTCCAAAACTCCCCTGAAGTGATGATGACATTCTTCACAAAGATGATCTATTATCTGGGGGGCCTGGCGAATTTCCCTTTGGCACTTTTCTTCTTTGCAATCCAGAATTCTCAAGGGATTTTCTTTCAACCTTCGGCGGCAATCGGCGCAAAGAGCCCCTTCCCTTGACTTAAAATAATTCATCAGCAGTTTTTTATAATAGGGACGGCATTGATTGTCGCCGATACTGTTTATTTCGACAACCAAATTTTTCAATTTAAGCTCCTGTAAAATATTGTAAAAAATCTGAATGACTTCTGCATCGATAACCGCATTGCTCTCTCCGATGACCTCCAGATTGAACTGGTGGAACTGACGATAACGTCCCGCTTGCGGATGCTCATATCTGAAAACTGGACCGATCGAGTACAATTTTACCGGCTGAGACCAGGTCTGCATGCCGTGTTCAATGTAGGACCTGATTACGCCTGGCGTAAATTCTGGCCTCAGGGTCAAATAATCCCCGCCCTTGGTCCTTAAGGTGAACATCTGTTTCTGGACGACGTCGGTCGTCAACCCCGTTCCTTTTTCATAAAGAGCGGTATCTTCCAAAATCGGCGTATCTATTTTTTTAAATCCGTAAAAATTAGCTATCGTTTCGCAAACATCGTAAATTTTTTGGAAATATTTTTGTTCCTCCGGTAAAATATCGTGCATTCCGGTGGGCAATTGAAATTTTGGCTTCTTTGACATAATTAGTAACCTGAAGAATATTCCGGTACTTCGATTTTAGCCAGAGCGGCCAGAGGCCAAGCTCTTAACAGAGCCCTGCCGATGATGTCTTCTTTGGGAAGAGAACCCCAGCGCCTGGAATCGGATGAGGCCGCCCGGTTATCGCCTAAAACAAAATATTCGTTTTCGCCCAAGGTTATCCTGGTATCTCCCGGGGTGAAAACGGAAGGTGAAAGATATTCCGATTCCTGCAGGATTTTTCCGCCCTCTTCGTTATAAACCACGATCTGACCGTTCTCCACCTGAACCGTCTCGCCGGGAAGGCCGATGATTCTCTTGATGTATCTCTGAGAAGTATCGTTGGGGTATTTGAAAACTATCACCTCTCCCCTCTGAGGATCCCTTATTTTGTAGCTGATTTCATCGACAATCAAATAATCGCCGTTTTCAAAATTTGGCGTCATCGAATCGCCCTTAACGAAAAACGGCTGAAAGACAATGGAACGAATGGGAAGCACGATAACCAAGGCGATGATTACTATTTTCGCGATTTCCCAGATAAAAACAAAGAATGACTTCATAAAAAGAGATTTATCCCTTTGACTTTGACTTTAATAATTATACTATTTTTACTTTAAGAATCAAGTGCTAAAATGGATTAATGATCCTAATTGTTGGACTGGGAAATCCCGGCGGAAAATACAGAGATACCCGTCATAATGTCGGCTCCGAGATAATCGACGAACTGAATCTTTTGAATTTGAGGAACGTCGTTCTGGCAAAGCCCAGAACCTTTATGAATGAATCCGGCAAGGCAGTGAAAGAATTATTGAAGAAGCATCGATTGGAATCAGACGATCTTGTCGTCATCCACGACGATATCGACATTCCTTTGGGAAAAATCAGGATCGTTAAAAACCGCGGGGCAGCCGGCCACAAAGGAGTGGAATCGATAATCAAAGAAATAAACTCCCAAAATTTCATCAGATTAAGAATCGGCATTAAACCGGAAAAAGGCAAACCAAAAAATCCTGAAAATTTCGTTCTTCAGAATTTCAATAAAAAAGAGGAGAAGATCTTAGAAGAGGTAATAAAAAAAACCGTCCAAGCAGTTGAAGTTTTCTTAAAGGAAGGTTTGGAAAGAGCGATGAATGAATTCAATAAATGAAGAAGCCGGGGAATGTTTGAACATTCTACCCGGCTTCGGCAGTAGAACAAAAGGATGTTACTCCTTTGATTCTTTGCCCTGCGCTTCGGCCCGGCGCTGCTCGGCCATCTCTTTATTGATTGACCTGCATTTGCTGCAGTCTTTACTTACTGCCTCGCATAAACTTGCCGGACCGCCGCACCACTGAGCTAAAGGTGCTCCTTCTAACGGCATATGATCACCTCCTTAAGTTTTATACTCCAGCCTACCTGCGAGCGCCGAAGATCTACGGCATAAAGCTTTGATCTGCGGCTGTCAGCTCTAAGTTTTAAAGGAGGGATAACTTAGAATCCATCCTCGAGTAAATAACAAAGTTACCTACTCGATTAAGCTACTCGCAGATAGACTGGAAGATAAAACTTGACGACAAACTGAATAATATATTATACTACTTTAGATGGAATTGTCAAGGAATTTAACCGACCGGATTCTAATCTGCAGCGTCACCCCCTACTTTTTGGAAAAGGGAAATTTTTGGTTTGAAGAAAATTTCGATAAAATCTTGGAGGCACGAAAAACCCAATCTTTTTTCGAAGACAATACCCTGTATTTGACTAAAAACCAGAGTAATAATTTGTATCAGATTTTGAGGAAATTGGACGAGATGGGCTATGAGAAAGTTCTTCAGGTGCAGGATCCGGGTGAATTTTCTCAAAGAGGAGGAATAATAGACGTTTTCCCGATCAATTTAAACTATGCCATCCGTCTTGAATTTTTAGGAAACGAAATTGATAACATTGAAAGATTATCAGTTGAAATTAAAGACGAGAAAACAGCCAAAGACCTTCTTAAAAAGAAATTAAGATCACAGAAGTTGTTCTCCGATTTGAAAAGATTGAAATCCGGAGATTATCTGGTGCATTTGGACCACGGCATAGGAATATACCAGAAACAAGAAACTCTGAACAATGAGCAATATTACCTGCTGGAATACGACTCAGGAGATAAATTATACGTGCCCTTAGGACTCGAAAGAAAATTATCAAGGTATATCGGCTTCATTGAACCGAAAATCAACCGCTTGGGATCAATGATTTGGCAGAGAACGAAAAGGAAAGTTAAGGAAGAAGCCGAAAAATTAGCCAAAGAACTTTTGGAAATTTACGCCGCCAGAACAGTTGCCTCCCGTCCTCCCTATCTGTCGGAGGATGATGAAGTGGAATTCCAAGTGACGAACGGCTTTAAATACGAAGAAACGCCGGATCAGCTTCAAGCACTGGAAGATATTAAAAAAGATCTGGGAAAAGAAGAACCCATGGACAGAATAGTTTGCGGGGATGTCGGTTTCGGCAAGACCGAGGTGGCCTTAAGAGTGATGGTAAAAGCGGTTAAATCTAGTTACCAAGCGGCCATGATTTGTCCGACTACGATTTTGGCCAACCAGCATTTCCAAAATTTCAAAGAGAGAATTAAAAATTTACCACTTAAAATCGCTCTTCTTTCCCGATTGCAGACGAAAAAAGAACAAAAAGAAATAATTGAAAATCTAAAGAGGGGCAAAATTGATATTCTTATTGGAACTCACCGAGTTTTATCGAATGACGTTGTTTTTAAGAATTTGGGTCTCTTGGTTATTGACGACGAACAAAGATTCGGAGTAAAACAAAAAGAGAAACTGAAAAAAATAAGAAGTTCTCTCGATATTTTATCCCTTTCTGCCACCCCAATACCTAGAACCCTGTATCTGTCTCTCTCTTCCCTAAAATCAATTAGTTTAATCCAAACTCCGCCAGTAGGACGCTTGAAAGTCCAAACCCATATTCTGCCCTGGTCGGAAAAGGTGGTTAAAAAAGCCATTGAAGCTGAAATCAGACGAGGAGGCCAGATTTATTATCTGCACAATCGCGTAGAAACAATAATAACTATAAGAAATTTTCTGGAAAAACTTATTCCCAATATCAAAATTGGGGTTGCCCATGGCAGATTGAAAGAAAAAGAATTGGTTAAAGTAATGAGCGATTTTCAAAATAAAAAAATTGACGTTTTGGTTGCCACAACGATTATTGAAAACGGCTTGGATCTGCCGAACGTCAACACCTTAATCGTGGCCGACTCAACAAGATTGGGCTTGTCTGAAGCGTATCAAATCAGGGGCAGAATCGGCAGATCCTATACTCAGGCTTTTGCTTTCTTTCTTTACGGCGGCCATCTTTCGGAAAAAGCAAAAATGAGACTAGCTGCTCTGAAAGAAGCCGAGGAATTGGGTTCTGGTTACAGAATTGCCTTGCGGGATCTGGAAATACGCGGCGCCGGCAATATTTTAGGAAAAGAACAATCGGGAAGCATTAACCGAGTCGGATTGAATCTCTATTGCCAAATGCTTTCTGAAGCGGTAGAAAAATTAAAAACTGGTCGAAGAGAAGATTCTCTTTTTCACTTTCACTAACGTTCAGTAAGTGATAAACTTTAAAAACATATGCAATTGGTAATAGTTGAAAGTCCAACTAAATCAAAAACCATTTCTAAGTTCTTAGGACCTGAATACAAGGTTCTTTCTTCGTATGGGCACATCAGGGATTTACCGGCGAGCGAAATCGGCATAGATATCGAAAATGACTTCAAACCAAAATACATCGTCATCCCCAAGGCGAAAAAAAACGTGAATGAATTGAAAAAAGAAACTGAAAAAGCGGAATCAGTCATCCTGGCTACCGATGAAGATCGCGAAGGGGAAGCCATTGCCTACCATCTGGCTTTTCTTCTGAACCTTAACGGGGAAAAGGAATATCGGAGAATCGTCTTCCATGAAATCACCGGATCAGCGATAAAAGACGCTCTGCAAAATCCCAGAAAAATTGACTTAAACTTGGTTGATTCCCAACAGGCAAGAAGAGTGCTTGATAGAATAGTCGGCTACAAATTATCCCCCTTCCTCTGGAAAAAAGTTGCTAGGGGTCTTTCCGCCGGCAGGGTTCAGTCAGTTGCCGTCAGATTGGTCGCTGAAAGAGAAAAAGAAATCCAAAATTTTGTTCCTCAGGAATACTGGACAATTGAGGCATTATTTGAAAAACAAAAAGCAAAGAACAAAGAACAGAAATTTGGCGCTCTATTGATAAAGAAAGGTGAAAAGGTTTTAGATAAACTGGAGATCAAAAAGGAAAAAGAGGCAGCTAAAATCGTCAAGGATTTGCAAGGCGCCGAATATAAGATAATTAACGTTGAACAAAAGGAATTAAAAAGAAATCCCCTGCCTCCTTTTACCACCAGCACTCTCCAGCAGACAGCCTGGCATAAATTTAGGTTTCCGGCGAGATTAACCATGAGCATTGCCCAAAATCTTTACGAACGGGGCTTCATTACCTATCACCGGACCGACTCTTTGAATCTTTCCGATTTATCCTTATTCGCCGCGAAAAAATTTATTGTCAAAAATTACGGTGAAAATTATTGGGCAGGCTATTTAAGAAGATATAAAGCCAAAGGGAAAGTCCAGGAAGCTCATGAAGCAATAAGGCCCAGTTATCCTGACAAAACGCCGGAGTCCTTAAAATTAGAACAAAATCAATTTAAATTATACGACCTGATTTGGAGGAGATTCGTTGCTTGTCAGATGGCACAGGCTGTTTTTGACGCAAAGACAATAGATATTCAGGCTGGGAGCTATATTTTCCGAGCCAACGGACAACTTTTGAAATTCGACGGTTTCTTGAAAGTTTACCCGATAAAATACGAGGAAACCGAGTTGCCTTCATTGGAAATAAATGAAATTTTGGAATTGATTAAGTTAATCCCGTTCCAGCATTTTACTCAGCCACCGGCAAGGTACACGGAAGCCACTTTAATCAAGGCGCTTGAAGAAAACGGCATAGGCCGTCCTTCAACCTATGCGCCGATTTTATATACTGTTCAAGAAAGAAACTATATAGAGAAAGATGAAAACAGAAGATTCAGGCCGACGCAAATCGGAACCGTGGTGAACGACCTTTTGGTAAAGCATTTCCCGGAGGTTGTCGACATTAAATTCACGGCTGAAATGGAAGAAGATTTGGACAAGATCGCCCAGGGTTCCAGAAAATGGGTGCCCGTAATCAGGGAATTTTATAAGCCTTTTGAAATGAATCTTAAAAATAAATACAAGGAAATTTCCAAAAAAGACATTACCGAAAAACCGACCAAAAAAATCTGTCCCAAATGCGGCGCTCCTTTATTGATCCGTCTCGGAAAATACGGCGAATTTTACGCCTGTTCCAGCTTCCCGAAATGCCGATATACCGAATCCCTGGAAAAGAACGCTTTGGGAGTAAAATGTCCGAAATGTAAAAAAGGAGAAGTCGTGGAAAAAAGAACTAAAAGAAGAAAAATATTTTATGGCTGCAATACTTATCCCAAATGCGATTTCGCTTTGTGGGACAAACCCACGGGTGAAACTTGTCCGAAATGCAAATCGCTCCTAATAAAGACTAAAAGAGGACAGATTAAATGTTCGAACAAAGAATGCGATTTTGTGTTGAAAAAGGAAAAAAATTCTGATAACATAAACCAGAAATAAGGGCGAGTGGTGGAATGGCAGACACGTAGCACTCAAAATGCTATGAGAGTAATCTCATGAGAGTTCGACTCTCTCCTCGCCCACTCCAACTTATGAATCCGTTGAACAATCTTAAAGAAACAAAAAAAGCCGTGAAAGAAAAAATGCTTACCTTGATTTTGGCTGGATTCGGATTAGTAGCTGCTTTGGCCTGGAACGACGCTATCCAAACCTTGTTCAGAGTTCTCTTCCCAAAAAGCGATGGAATAATTGGAAAGTTTGTTTATGCGTTATTGGTAACTTTTATCGTTGTTTTTATTACTCTGCAGTTGAGAAAAATTTCTGGAGAAGACAACCAAAAAAATTAACCTCTTAAGATTTTAGGTTTTTCTCCGGTAAAATCGATAACCCTAGAGAGTTTTAATGGTTTTAAGTTTCCCGCGTCAATAACCAGATCGGGCTGATTTTTTTTGTTTTGGAACTGATTCAAAACGTCCTTGATTTTATTTGAAGCAAGTTCCCCTGAAATATTAGCTGAGGTTTGAGTAAGAGGACGACTGAAATTATCCAATAAATCGTTCAATAATTTATAATCTGGAACCCTTAAACCGATTTTCCCAAACTCACAAACAATACCTTTGGGAAATTTCTTTTTTGCTTTGAAAACCGCTATTAATTTACCCGGCCAATTTTTCTTTAAAATTTTTTCTTGTTTTCCGTTAATTATGGCCAATTTTTTTGCCGTTTTTAAGTTTTTAACAAAGATTGAAAGCGGTTTTTGAAAACTTCTTTTTTTAATTTTAAAAATTCTTCTTATGGCAGAATCGTTTTTTGCATCGCAAATTAATCCGTAAACCGTATCCGTCGGACAAACTAAAACTTTTCCTTTTTTTAGAGAAATTATCGCTATTTTTATCACTTCTCTTAAATTTTTCTGATTTGTTTTAATAATTCTCATTTTTTAAGTATATCATAATAAAAATTCATTGATAAAAAAGTGGAGCCCTGCGCTATAAAGCATGCAGGGCTCACGAGGCGATGTAGATAACAATCCACATTGAGAGTAAGCTTAAACAGCTCCTCCCCTTGATGTTTCGTATTCAGTTGTAGTAACTCAAGGAAACTTAAGGGGAAAACGGATGATTACCGTACCTCCTTCCTATGAATTTTGTCACCTGAATAGTTCAAGCAAATAACATCACCTCCTTTCAATGGAAAACGGGTAAAAAGAGCGGAAGCAGGACGAAAAAATCCTACTGTGATTATAGTAGGATATAAAAATAAAAATTTACTGTCAAGTGGATAACTTAACTCTTTTTCTCAAATTTGAATTGAGTAAATAATTGCGTATTGTCTTCGATATTTTCAAAAACTAAAGTACCCGGGCCGATCGTACAACCCGACCCGATTAAAACTCCCGGCATGCTTCCAGAATGAATTCCGAAACGAGAATTGTCGCCAACCACCATTCCTAAATATGTCAACCCGGTATCTATTTTTTTACCCTTGACGAGTGATTTTATATTCTGCCTATCGATTCTTCTGTTGGCGGTAATAAAACCTGCGCCAAAACGGCAATTTTTTCCAATCACCGAATCGCCGAAATACCCGGAGTGAAAATGCGTTCCCTCCTGGACCAAACAATCTTTAATTTCAGTAAATGAACCGGTCAGAACGTCTTTTTCCAGATTGACCGGTCCCCTGAAAACATTGCTGGCTCCGATTTTGCAATTATCTCCGATGAAACAAGGACCGTTGATCACCGTATTGTCGCCGATTGTCACGTTATCACCGATGAAAACGTTACCCTTGATGACAACGTTCTTGCCCATTTGGGCACTGGGAGAAATATAATTTTCAAAATCTTTTGATTTAATTCTCAAAATTTCCAGGAGTTCCCAGGAATATTTCAAGGAAGGTATATCTTTTTCCAGAATAATTACTCCAGTCGATTTTTCTTTGATATAAAGATTAAGCGCATCGACAAAGTCCTCCGGATGGTGTTTTTTAATTTTCTGATAATAGTCGAAGAAATCCGGCTGCAAGAAATAAGCGCCGAGAACTTTTATGTTCGAAGGTTCCTTTCCCTGCTCGGGATTTTCAACTATTTCAACCGCTCTGTTGTTTTCCATTCTCAGAATGCCGTATTCCCACGGCGTATGGGTTTGGACGCCAGTCAAAACGGCTTCGGCTCCGGTCTTATTAACCAAGTTTAAAATACTGTCAACGATTTCGCCGGCAACGAATTTGTAGGGCCAGAAAACAAAAAATGGTTCTTTGATGTATTGTCTGGCTTGGAAGATGGCGTTGCCCGTTCCCTGAGGGCTTTCTTGGACAACGAAAGAAAGTTTAACGCCCAGGTCCCCAACCATGGAAAGTAGTTCATCCTTCAGAAGAGAGTTCGGGCTTATAACCAAAACTATATCCTTTATCCCTTTTTCGGATATGCTTTTTATCGTCCAATAAACCAAAGAACGCCCTGAAATTTTAATCTGGGATTTATGCTGTTTATTGTTCAGCGGCCAAAAACGCGATGACTCGCCGGCAGCTATTATTATTGCTTGCATAAGTTTAAATATTGATAATTCTCCTTAAAACCGGGATAAGTTTTTCTTTATCAAATTTTATCTCTCCCGTACTTAAAAGCAAATCTTCCCCGATGAATTTTTCATCCAAATTTTCGTCAATTTTCGGCGGCTCAAGTACGAATTCATCTTTCATTTCTACCATGTATTTATCTACTCTCTCTTTGGACGGAATATTATTATTGTAGATCACTAAATCCAAGGAAATGCCGTATTCCTCCATTTTTTCGGCAAAATCTTTCAGGGAATAATTTTGGGTTTCTCCTAATTTTGTCATCGCGGGACAAATAAAAATTTTCTTTGCTTTAGATTTACTTATTGCCTCTTTCATTCCTTCTGCCAAAAAACACGGGATCAAACTTGAATAAAGATCACCCGGACCAATTATGATGAAATCAGCGGTTTCAATTTCTTCTACTGCTTTTTGATACGCCTTACCCGAAGGATTTAAATAAACTCTTTTTATTTTCAAATTGCGGTTATGTTTTTGGCCGAGATCGATTTCGTCTTCTCCCTCAGCCAAACTGCCGTCCTCCAATTCAGCTATAACCTGCACCTGGTTTAAAGTAGCTGGCAAAGCCTTACCTTTTACTTTCAGGAATTGGCTGGTAATCTCTAATGCTTTTTCGAAATCACCCAAAAGATATTCCAGTCCGCCGATAAAAACATTGGCAAAATTATGACCGAAATGCCGTGGAGAAATTTCCAGATCTTTGGCAAATCTAAAATTCCAGAGTTTTTTCTTCCATTCTTCGGCCTCGGATAGCGCCAAAAGGTGTCTTCTGATATCTCCTGGCGGTAAAATATTGAATTCTTTTCTCAGGGCTCCGGTTGAACCGCCGTTGTCAACCATCGAGGTAATGGCAACCAAATCCAATTCAAAACCTTTCAACGGTTCTAAGATCAACTTTGCTATGCCGCTACCTCCCCCAAAACAAACGATCTTTTCTTTGTCTTTTGACATAAATCAATTTTTATATTAGATTAAAATTGAATCCGAGTCAAAATTTATGGCTGATAGATTTTTAATCAAAGGCGGGGTCCCACTTTCTGGAGAAGTGGAAATTTCAGGATATAAAAATGCAGCTGGCGCTATCTTAGCAGCTGTTTTGCTTTCCAAAGAAGCTTCTATTATTGACAACCTTCCCCAGGTGACCGATGTTTTGGATCAAATTGAAATTCTGAACAAAATGGGAGCCACAATCGAATGGCAGAATCAAAAAAAGGTTAAAATCAATCCCGCCAATATAAATCCGGAGAACATTCCCACCGATCTTTTTGAAAAGATGAGGGTTTCGGTTTTACTGGTTGGTCCCCTTCTGGCCCGATTCAGAAAATTCAAAATACCCCATCCCGGCGGAGATAAAATCGGTTTAAGACCGATTTCCACCCATCTTGAAGCTCTAAAAGAATTTGGAATAAAGGTAGAAGAAAAAGATGGTTTTTATAATTTCGAAGCGCCGGGAAATCTTGAAGGAAAAAAGGTTGTTTTAGAGGAATTTTCGGTCTCAGCCACCGAAATTCTGATGATGTTGGCCGCTCTTTCCGAAGGAAAAACAACAATTGAGCTGGCGGCAGCCGAACCTCAAGTTCAGGATTTGGGAAATTTCCTTAAAAAAATGGGATTGAACATCGAGGGAATCGGAACCCATACCATCACGATTGAAGGCAAGCGCGAATTGAACGGAACGGAATTTTCAATTTGCCCCGATCTTTTGGAGGCCGGGACTTTCGTTGTCGCCTTCGCTTTAACCAAGGGCCAAGGTAAGATAAAAAACGTGAATCCTCAGCATTTGACGATGTTTTTGAAAAAAATGAAAGAAATCGGAGTAAATCTTGAAATATTACAGAATGAAATTCTAATCTATCCTCCTTCGTCGGTAAACTTTAAACCAACGAAAATCCAGGTTTTACCTTATCCCGGCTTTCCCACCGATTTACAGCCTCAGACATCGGTTTTATTGACGCAAGCCCAAGGGAAATCTCTGATTCACGATCCCTTATACGAAAACCGTTTCCAGCATTTGCATGAACTCAGAAAAATGGGCGCCGACATTGAAATTACTGACCCCCACCGGGCTTTGATTTTCGGGAAAACAGAGTTAACCGGAAATAAAATAAGCGCCTTGGATATCAGGTCGGGCGCTTCCTTAATTTTGGCGGGATTAATAGCCCGCGGAGAAACTCAGATCGGAGATATTCCTCAACTCGAAAGGGGTTACGAAAAATTTGACGAAAAACTGAAAAAACTCGGCGCTCAGATTGAAAGAATTTAATCCCTGGCCAATTCAAAAGCTTTGACGTTTAATTCCAGATATTTTTCTGGGATTATTTTTTTAATTGCGTTCAAAATTGCCACAGGTCTAATGGGAATCAATTTTCTGAACGTCGCCCAGCTTATCAGATAAATCCCGGCGACAACGCTATTCCCCAATTTTTCCTGGCAGATTTTATCTGCCGGGATTATGTTTATGTTTTTGCTTATTTTCTTCAAACTATCGGAAATTTCTTTTTCATTAAGATTCTTTACCAGGGGAATAATCTGAATAAACTGATTTATCAAGAAATCGGTCTTGGAGCCGGCGTAATAGCTCGCCTTAAGAGCTTCCTGCATTTCCAATCCTAAAATTAAATTCGCCTGGGCAGAGGAAACAATGGGTGAATAGATTTTTTTACCGAACCTTATGTGAACCTCAACCGAACCTCCTCTCTGGGATAAACCGTGGAGTTCTGACGTTCTCACTTCGTAACCTTCGTCAGCGGCAGCCTGGGCGATAATCTGCAAAAGAGTAATTAATCCCTGCCCGCCAACCCCCGAAATTACCATATTAAATTGATCTGTTTTTGGTGGCATATTACTTTTTGACTACAAACTTACAAGGTCTTCTGGAAATAATCACGGAAACCTCGGGTTTCTCCAGAAATTCCTTTATGGTTTTTACGAATTCTTCCTGGTTAATGGGATCTATGACTTTTAAGTTTTTTACCCCGCAGGCCTGAACAATATTCTCTATCTTTATGCCGTTGGGCGTTACCGGAGCTCCGGGATGGGGCTGATGCCCGGTCATGGCTGTCGTCTGATTGTCCAAAATAATAACCAAAGGATTGGATCTGTTATTAACCGCATTGATCAGGGCGGGAATGCCGGCATGGAAAAAAGAGGAATCTCCGACAAAAGTAATCAGTTTCTGGCCAGTGGCTTTTTTAATTCCGTGAGCGATTCCCACGGAAGACCCCATACAGGAAAGATAATCCTGCAGATTAACGGGCGAATTGCCAAAAAGCATGTAACAGCCGATTTCTCCTCCGAAAATGACCTTATTCACATCAACCGCCTTTTTTATGGCCGAAACAACGAACCAGTAAGGACAGCCCGGGCAAAGCTGGGGAGATCTTTTCGGAACTGGGATATTTAATTTGGGATGATATTGAATATTTAATTTTTTGTTAGCGAATTTGGCCAGGGCCTGCGTAACGATTTCCGGTCTCAATTCTCCTGTTGCGGGCAACAATTCCTTGCCGATTATCTCCAAATTACAGTTTGCTTCTTTCGCCAACCTGGCCACTTCTTTTTCCAGATACGGTTCTAATTCTTCGACAACCAAAATGCGTTTTAGTTTTTTAATGAAGTTTTTGATTTTCTTTTCCGCTAAGGGATAGAAAAAATCAAGTTTCAAAACCGGTAAATCGATATTTAATTCCCCCAATGCCTCCATTACATATAAATAGGAGATTCCCGAAGTGATAATGCCAATTTTCTGATTAGTTGGGGCAGACTTCAACAAACTCTCTGAAAACTCCCGTATCTTTTCGATTTTATCCAGAAGTTCTTTTTTCATTTCCAAAACTCTTGGTGGCAGGGTAACGAATCTCTTCACATCTTTAACAAATTCGCCTTTTTGAGTCTTATCTTTTGAAGTTTTAATTTCTCCGAGAATCACCGGCATTTTTTGGTGAGCCACCCTAGTGGTTGTCCTGATTATTACAGGAATATTGAATCTCTCTGAAATTTGAAAACCCAATTTCACAAAATCTTTACACTCCTGCGGATCAGCCGGCTCCAAGACCGGAATATGAGCGGCTTCTACTATGAAGCGGGAATTTTCTTCGGACTGGGCCGAACTGTGACAAGAGGGATCATCGGCGACGATAATGACGGTCGGTCCTTTGCTACCAGTATAAACAAAAGGAAATAAAGCGTCTAAGGCGACGTTCAGGCCGAAATTTTTCATTGCCACCAATGTTTTTAAACCTGAAAAACTAGCCCCGATTCCAGCTTCAAGAGCCACTTTTTCGTTCGTGGAAAACTCGAAATAAACTCCGGCTTTCGGAGCAATCTTAAAAAAAGTATTTCCGATTTCCGATGCCGGCGTTCCAGGATATGTAGAAACAAAATTAACGCCTTCCTCTAAGGCGCCTCGAACAATAGCTTCGTTCCCCAGGAGAATTATTTTTTCCCCGGGTTTTTGTAAGAGAAGTTCTTCCATTGCACTATTTATTTTACTCGACCGTGACGGACTTGGCAAGGTTTCTAGGCTTATCAACGTCATGGCCGAGTAAAACCGCCGTGTAATAGGCGAAAAGATGCAAAGGGATGACTGAAAGAATTGGCGTCAGCATTTCCAAGGTCTTGGGAATATAAATCACATCGTCAACAATTTTCTTTATGTCTTCATTCCCCTGAGTAGCAATGGCTAAAACCTTTCCCCTCCTGGCTTTCACTTCTTGAATATTGGAAACCATTTTCTCATAGACCGAATCGGAAGGCAAAATCGCCACTGTCGGGAAAGTTTCATCAATCAATGCAATTGGCCCGTGTTTTAACTCTCCGGCGCCGACTCCTTCGGCATGCAAATAGGAAATTTCCTTGAGTTTCAAAGCGCCCTCCAGGGCAATGGGATAATTGTATTTTCTTCCGATGAACCAGAAGTTGTTGAAATCCTTATAATTTTTAGCTAATTTTTCGATTTCAGGAGCTGATTTTAAAGTTTCTTTTGCCAACTCGGGAAGTTTTGCCAATTCCTGGACGATTCTCTTCCCCATCACCAGCGCCATTTCTCTCTGTCTTCCCAAATAAACGGCGAACATCGCTAAGGTCGCCAGTTGCCCCAAAAACGCCTTGGTCGAGGCTACGGCAATTTCCGGTCCGGATCTCGTGTAGACACCGGCATCGGTTTCCCTGGCCTGAGTACTGCCCACAACATTAGTAATGCCTATGGTCAAAATCCCCTTTTGTTTCATCTCTTTTAAAGCAGCTAGGGTGTCGGCTGTTTCTCCTGACTGGGATATGAAAATAGCCGCCGTGTTCTTGTCTACAATTGGTTTGCGATAACGAAATTCTGAAGCAGTATCAACTTCAGTGGGAATGCCGGCGTACTCCTCCAACATATATTCTCCGACTCTGGCAGCGTAGCTCGCCGTACCGCAGGCAACCAAAATTAATCTGTTAATTTTCCTTAGTTTTTCCTGAATTCCATCCAGTCCTCCCAATTTGACCCTGCCCTCTTCAATTATCAATCTTCCCCTGAGAGCGTTTTCAATGGTCTCGGGCTCTTCCATTATTTCTTTCAGCATGAAGTGAGGAAAACCGCCTTTCTGAGCTTCTTCCAATTTCCATTCGATCTCTTCCGGTTTTTTCTCTTTAAGAATAAAGAAGTTTTCCGGCGTCAGAGTGGCTATTTCCCCGTCGTCGAGATAAATTACCTTTTTAGTATGGGCAATCACAGCCGAAGGATCGGAAGCAATTAAATATTCGTTTTCTCCCAAACCCAAAAGCAAAGGACTGCCGAGTCTTGCGGCGACAATCTTCTTGGGATCTTCTCTTGAAATCACGGCTATGCCGTAAGTTCCCCTAACCAAAGACAGGGCCCTTCTTACGGCTTCCTCAAGATTTCCTTTGAAGAATTTTTCAACCAAGTGGCTGAGTACCTCCGTATCGGTTTCGGAACTGAATTTATGGCCTTCTTTGATCAATTGTTCCTTCAGCTCCTTATAGTTTTCAATAATGCCGTTATGAACTAAATAGATGTTCTTTCGGCAGTCGCAATGGGGATGGGCGTTGCAATCGGTCACTCCGCCGTGAGTCGCCCAGCGAGTATGTAAAATAACCGGATTATCAAAAACGGAATTATTATTTATCTTTTCCTCCAGTTTATTGATTCTTCCCACTGCTTTTTGGCAAAAAATATCTTTTTTATTCGCGTCCCAAATGGCAAAACCGGCAGAGTCATAACCTCTGTATTCCAATCTTTTGAGAGCTTCTACGCCCAATCTCAGAGAATTGGGGTTTCCATCTTTAGATATATAACCTACAATCCCGCACATTTTAGATGACAATATTTATGAGTTTTCCCGGGACGAAAATTATTTTTTTGATTTCTTTTCCCTCTGTCCATTTTATAACATTTTTCTGAGAAATTGCAAGGGTTTTGGCTTCTTCTTCCGGAATGTCGGCAGCAACCTCAATCTTATCCCTGACCTTACCGTTTATCTGAACGATTAAAGTGATTGTCTCGTCTTTGATAAATTTTGGATCATATTCCGGCCACTTTTCCTCAAAAATGCTTTTAGAATGCCCTAATTTTCGCCAAAGTTCCTCGGCGGTATGGGGAATGAAAGGAGAAAGAAGAATTATAATTTTTTCAAGGTCTTTTATTTCAATTTGGTTATAATTTGTATATTTCCCCAACTGATCTTTTCCTTCTCTGCTGAAAAAATTCAACAATTCCATAAGGGAACTGACAACTGTATTAAAATTACAATTTTCAATATCATCACTTACTTTTTTTATGGTCTTATTGAGAACAACTACTCCCTCTTTTGTAGTTTTAATATTCTTTGGCTGGATTTCTTTTATTGTCTCAACATAATCCCATGCTCTTTCTAAAAACCTAAAACATCCTTTTAATCCATTAGTACTCCAGGCAATCGCCTGATCAAAAGGACCCATAAACATCTCGTAAAGCCGCAGGGTATCGGCGCCGAATTCCTTGACGATATCGTCGGGATTTATGACGTTGCCGAAAGATTTCGACATTTTCCTGCCGTCCTCGGCCAAAACTATACCGTGAGAAGTTCTTCTTTTGTAGGGCTCTGGTGTCGGGGCAACCCCGATGTCGAAAAGGAATTTATAGATAAATCTGGAATACAAAAGATGCAAAGTGGTATGCTCGAAACCGCCGTTGTACCAATCGACCGGCAGCCAGTATTTCAATTTATTTTTATCAGCCAGAGCCTTATCGTTATCCGGATCGGTATAACGCATATAATACCAGTTGGAACCGGCCCAGTTGGGCATCGTATCCGTTTCTCTTTTTGCAGGCCCGCCGCATTTCGGACATTTGACATTCACCCACTCCGAAATTACAGATAAGGGCGACTCGCCCGTTCCGGTCGGCTGATATTTTTCCACGTAAGGAAGTTCAACCGGCAAATCCTTTTCCGAGACAGGCACTGCTCCGCATTTTGAACAATGAATGATAGGTATGGGCTCCCCCCAGTAATGCTGCCTGGAAAAAACCCAATCTCTCAATTTGTACTGAACCGTTTTTTTGCCTGAATCTTTTTTCTCCAGCCATCGGGTGATTTTTTCAATGGCGTCTTGCGAGTATAAATTATTGAATTCCCCGGAGTTGATTAAGGTGCCGTAATCGACAAAAGCGTCTTTGGAAACATCGCCGCCAGAAACCACCTCTCTTATTTCCAAGCCGTATTTCTCGGCAAAATCATAATCCCGGTAATCGTGGGCGGGCACCACCATCACCGCTCCTCCGCCATAGGTAGCCACCACATAATCCCCGATCCAAACCGGCACTTTTTCATTATTAGCGGGATTCAAACAATATGAGCCGGTAAAGACGCCTGTCTTTTCCTTTTCCAACTGTTCTCTTTCAAAATCGCTTTTCTTTCTGGCCTCGCTAACGTATTTTTCTACTTTTTCTTTGTTTTCTTTCTTAATTAAGTTTTTAGCCAAGGGATGTTCGGGAGCCAGAACTACGGCCGTGACTCCGAAAAGAGTGTCTGCCCTCGTGGTGAAAACTTTGATTTTTTCTTTTGAATCTTCTATTTTGAAATCAATTTCCGTACCGTAACTCTTACCGATCCAGTTTATCTGCTGTAATTTAACTTTTTCCGGATAATTAAGATCTTTTAAGTCTTCTATTAATCTGTCGGCATAGGCTGTAATTTTTATCATCCATTGCTTTAAAACTTTCTTTTCTACCGCAGTGCCGCATCTTTCGCATGATCCCGCAACCACTTCTTCGTTCGCCAGACCGATTTTACAGGAAGGGCAGAAATTTATCGGAATTTCCGCTTGGTAAGCCAGTCCTTTTTCAAAGAGTTTGAGAAAAATCCACTGAGTCCATTTATAATATCGGGGGTCGGTGGTATTGATTTCTTTCGACCAGTCGAAAGAAAGACCCAAGCTTTTCAGTTGTTCTTTATAGTTGGCGACATTTTTAGCGGTGGCCAAGGAAGGATGGACGCCGGTTTTTATCGCATAATTTTCCGTCGGCAAACCGAAAGCATCCCAGCCGATCGGGAATAAAACATTAAATCCTTCCATCCTCCTTTTCCTGGCCACGGCATCCAAAGCCGCATAAGATCTCACGTGACCGACATGAAGACCGGCGCCCGAAGGATAGGGAAATTCAATCAAAACGTAGCTTTTTGGCTTTTTGGAAAAATCTTCCGCCCGATAAAAACCTTCTTTCTCCCAATAATTCTGCCATTTCTTTTCGATTTCCTGAGGATTGTATTTATCCATGTAAGTTGAATAATTTCACGGCATTTTTGACCGTAATATCAGATATTTCTTCATAGCTCAATTTTTTGATTTTAGCAATTTTCTCAGCAACGTATTTAACATATGAAGGCTCGTTCCTGCCCTCCATCGGAGGCGGCGTCAAATAAGGACAGTCTGTTTCAATCAAAATTCTTTCCAACGGCGTCTTGGCTATCACTTCGTCCAAATTTAACTTAAAAATTATGCCATTGAACCCTAAGGATAATCCATTTGCCAAATATCTCTGAGCCTCATCCCAATTGCCGCTAAAGCAATGGATAACGCCTCTGGGTTTTTCATTCTGCGACTCCAAAATATCTGTTAAATCATCATGAGCCACCCGACAATGAAATATTACTGGTAAATTCAAATCCTCAGCCAATTTCAACTGCTTAACGAACGTTTCTCTTTGGCGATTTTTGAATTCGTCCAGCTTTGTCTTGGTTTTCGGCTTATACCAATAATCAAAACCGATCTCTCCGACGGCGACTACTTTTTTTGATCGAGCCAATTCTTTGTACTTTTCGTAGTCAAACTCTTCTTCTCTCGTCTCAAATTCTATTTCCTCTTTATCTATTTTTGTTTTAAAAATGCCGTTTGATAAATGAATGGGATGAACTCCAATGGCAGCATAAACTCCCCGTGAGTACTTTTCAGCAATCTCCACTGCCCTTTTTGAGGTGGAATATTGGGAACCGACGTTAATAATCCAGACGTTGTTTTCCAAAGAACGGCTGATAACCTTATCGGCGTCGTTCTTGTAAGCTGAGAAATTTACATGAGCGTGGGTATCAATAAGCATTAGAGTCGAGGAAACAATGGCTCGCTTTTTTGAATTTTTATTTGTTTTAGTATTTTTTCCGAAGTTTCTGGCAAGAATGGTCTTATCAATCCGGCAATTTCATTAAGGGCGAATAACAAATTACCTATAACCTCTTTTTGATTTTCTTTCACCTCCCATGGCCGTTCTTCCTCGATATATCTGTCGCAAGCGCCTATTAATCCCCAAATGGAAACCAAGGCCTCATTGAATTTGGGTACTTCCAAGGATTTCTTCAAATTATTTTTTACTTTTTCCGTTTCCTTCTCGAATTTTTCCTTTACTGGTTTTATATTCTTAGCGAGCGTAAGTACTCTCGCCGTTAAATTGCCCAGTCCCTTAGCCAAATCGGCATTGTATCTTTCTTCAAATTTCTCGTAACTGAAGTCGCCGTCCTCAGCCGAAGGAATTTCTCTCAGTAAAAAGTATCTGACGCTATCGGTGCCGTATTTTTTCACCAATTCGAAGGGATCGACGACATTCCCAAGGCTTTTGGACATCTTCTGACCGCCAGAAGTCAGATAACCATGAATGAAAATGTTTTTCGGCAGTTCCAGTTTCAACGATAAAAGTATGCCCAGCCAGATTACGGCATGAAATCTTAAAATATCCTTTCCGATAAATTGGATATCTGGAGGCCAGTAATCTTTGAATTTCTCTCCATTGGGATAGCCTAGAGCCGAAAGATAATTAGCGAGGGCATCTGCCCAGACATAAATAGTTTGCGAATCATCATCGGGCACGGGTATGCCCCATTTCAAATCTTTCCGCGGTCTCGAAAAACTTACATCTTCCAAACCCTGTCTGATAAAACTCAGTATTTCGTTTTTCCTTTCCGCCGGAGTTATCTTAACCTCATTTTTCTCGATTTTCTCTTCTATCTCTTCCGAATATTTAGAAAGCTTGAAAAAGTAATTCTCTTCTTCTATCATTTCCGGTTCTTTCTGGTGAATCTTGCATTTTCCTTCAATTAAATCTTTTTTGGTGATAAAAGCTTCGCAACCCACGCAATATAAACCCTGGTATTTCTTTTTGTAGATATCGCCGTTTTCCCTTAATTTTAACCAGATATCCTGAACCACCGGCCAGTGTCTCGTCTTATCGGTCGTTCTGATGAAATCATCGTTAGATAAATTTAGGACATCCTTCAGTTTTTTAAATTGACTTGAAATTTCATCAGTAAATTCTTCCAGTTTCTTTTTGGCATTTTCCGCCGCTTTCACCACTTTTTGGCCGTGTTCGTCGGTCCCCGTCAAAAAGAAAACGTCTTTACCAGAAAAACGCTGATAACGGGCTATGGTATCGGCCTGAATAAGCTCCAAGGCAAACCCTATATGGGGAGAAGCATTGGTATAAGCAATGCTCGTAGTTATGTAGAATTTATTTTTCGGCATAAAAACAAAAGAGGAGTTAAATCTCCCCTTCATATTATCATAAATTCGGCTTGATTGAAACTTATTTTTTACCTTCAATTACGACCACGAATTCGCCTTTTACGACGTCTTTTTCAATTCGTTGCATCACCTCGCTCACTTTACCGCGGTAGACCGTCTCGAATTTTTTAGTCAATTCCCGGCAAACCACTATTTTTCTGTTTAAGCAATTGCTCAATTCGCTTAAAGTTTTGATAATTCTATAGGGTGATTCATAGAAAATAACCGGGTATTTCGAATCGATGATTTCCTCAAAGAATTTTTTTCTTTTATTTTTCACCGGCGGGAAACCCAAGAATAAAAATTTATCCATCGGAAAACCGGAGATTGAAGCAACCGCTGCCGCTGCCGAAGGTCCGGGAATGGAAGTTATTGTTATCTTGTCGTCCTGTTGAATTGCTGATTCTATCAGTTTGTTGCCAGGATCTGAGATTCCGGGCGTTCCGGCGTCTGAAACCAAGGCTAAATTTTTTCCCTGTTTCAGTAAATCCATAATGTAATCAATTTTCTGAAATTTTGAATGCTGGTGATAGCTCAGCACGGAAGTTTTTATCTGATAGCGATCCAGCAGTTTCCCCGTCGTCCTCGTATCTTCGCACAAAATTAAATCAACCTCCTTTAATACTTCTAAAGCTCGGAGGCTGATGTCTTTAAGATTGCCGATTGGGGTCGCAACGATGTATAAAGCCATTTTTATCTAGGTGACAATTGTTCTCTCCTGGGAAACGTATTCCTTTTTTCTCTTTAATAAATCCCTGATGAATTCAAATAAAATTCCTGTCAAGGGAATGGCCAAAACTGCTCCCAGTATTCCTAAAAGCTTGGCCCCTACCGACAAAGAAATTAAAACCATGACCGGCGGCAAGCCGACGAATTTCCTGGTCAGAATGGGAGCAATAATATTTCCTTCAACTTGCTGAATTAAAAAGAAAGCGATTAAAACGAAAAACGCTTTTAGCCATGAATCCAGGGCGACGAAAAGAAAAGCAACGGCTCCAACGATAACCGGTCCCAAAACGGGAATAAAATTTAAGACGCCAGCCAAAAGAGACAAACTTAACGCATAT
>JAQUAA010000032.1 GCA_028687495.1 Minisyncoccota bacterium
GCTTGCCGGAGGATTGTTAACTGGTTTTTTCGCGCAAGCCCAAACAACCACCGAAGGTCCGCTTGAGAGCTGTACGATAAGGGGTAGCGGCGTGGGGATAACTGATTGTCCGGGCGGCGAGGAGTGTGTTTTCGCAGATAATTCCAAGTGCGGTATTTGTTGCCTTTTGAATGCTCTTTACAGCGTTACCGACTGGATTTTCGTAGTTTTAATCGCTTTGGCCGGGATTTTCATCGTCATGGGTGCCATGAATATTATTATGTCCGGCGGCGATCCTTCGAAAGTTTCTTCCGGAAGACAATATATAATGTATGCCATGATAGGCCTTTTGCTCGGTTTCCTGACCAGAGCCATTCCCGGAATCGTCAGATTAATAGTTGGAGCACAATAAAAACATTAAAAGGTCGATTAAAATTTGAGATTATTTCTTTTTTACATGAAAAAAATTTTATCAGCGACAGCTTTAATTGGCATATTGACCATTTTGGCTTTGCCCATGATGGTTTTGGCCCAAGAGCCTCCCGAGGAATGCTGC
Source organism: Minisyncoccota bacterium (assembly GCA_028687495.1). Classification (GTDB taxonomy): domain Bacteria; phylum Patescibacteriota; class Minisyncoccia; order Minisyncoccales; family RBG-13-42-11; genus JAQUAA01. The sequence goes on from JAQUAA010000032.1 coordinate 536, forward strand.
CAGTTGAGCAGAGGCATAACTTTAGGTAAAGGCGCTTCTGCCGTAACTTGCAACCAGGGAGATTGGGTTGGACCCACTGGCGGAGACTGCAGTGCAGCCATATCTTGCGCTACACCCAAATGGGGAATGTTTTGTCTGATGAACACGCTCTACAGCATCACCGACTGGGTGTTCGTAATCTTGGTTGCTTTGGCCGGGATTTTCGTCATCATCGGAGCCATGACTTTATTGACTGCTGCCGGAGCCCCGGAAAAAGTTTCTTCTGGACGAAACTACATCATGTACGCCGCTATCGGTTTGATTGTTGGTTTGCTGTCCAAAGCCATTCCAAGCTTGGTCAGAATGATAGGCGGAATGTAAGGATAGATTATCTTTTGATAAAAATTCTGTATAAAATTGCCCCGACCCGCAATTGGTGGTCGGGGTTGATTTTTTAGAAGAAAAAGATATTAGAATAGTAGAGAAGCCCTCGTGGCGGAATGGCATACGCGCAGCGCTTAGGACGCTGTCCCGTAAGGGTTGCAGGTTCAAATCCTGCCGAGGGCACAAACAAAAAACCTCTTTTCGAGGTTTTTTATTACGGTATTTCAGAGAAATTTTATCCTCTGACAACTATTCTTCGTTTTTTATCTCTTAAAATCTTGGGAATCCTGATTGTCAGAATGCCGTCTTTCATTATGGCTTCCGCCCTGTCAGGATCAACTTCGGTAGGCATGATCACTTCCCTGGAAAACGGTCCCCAGAAACATTCTTGGGCGAAATAATCGCCTTCTTCCATGAACGGTTTTTCTCGGCTTCCTCTGATGGTGACAATGTCTCTCTCCATGGCAATATCAAGAGTTTCCGGTCTTACTCCGGCGATTGCCGACTGGATGACCAAATCGTTTTCGGTCTGATATACATCGATGGCCAATTGTCCTTCCTGTCTTTCTCCGAAGACCGGCCATTTCTTCTTTTCTTCTTCTTTCTCCTCCATCTTTTCTTCGGTTTCGGTTTCCTCGATTTCGGGAGTAGTTTCTGGTTCTTGGGGAAGTTCCGCTTCCTGTTCTGGTTCTTTTTCTTCAATTTCTACTTCTATTTCTCTTTTTGATTGAATACCCAATTTCTTAGGTTTTTTCACCCTAAGCTTTCTTGCTTTTGGAGCTGGTGCAGCTTTAACCTTTATTTGCTTCTCTTCTACTTCTTCCGTTTCTTCAGTTTCTATTTCTTCTTCCGGTTCGGCAAGCGATTCTTCAATCCCCATTCCTTTTTTTAATTTTTCGAAAAATGAAGGCATAGTATTAATTAATTTTACAAATACTTTTGATTTTTTTCAACTTCCGGAAACTGAAAGTGAGGAAAGCAGCCAAGGTTAATAAGATGATGATCGGAATTAAAAAAGAAAGAGTTCCCTCAATTTCCATGATAGAAAAATTATACAATCCGTGCAAGATGCTGGCTATCCCCAAGCCAAGGATGATTAATCTTCCTCTCTTTTTCATTTCAAACATGGAAAGAGCCAGGAAATAACCCAGGGTTCCCGAGCAGAGGGCGTGCAGAAAAGTCGCTCCCAGAAATCTTAAGACGCTGACTGAAAAGACGTCTCCGAGGAAAAAATGGGGGCCCAAAGAAAACAGAATTAAAATATTCTCCGCGGCCGCAAAACCCAAAGCGGCAATGATCATATAAATCATCAAATCGACCGGTTCGTCTAATTCCGGATGGTTTAAAACTTTTTCTCTGACTATCAGATATTTCAGAAATTCTTCCACCAGGGCCACGCCGATAAAAATGTTCAAAAAAGTCAGAAGGCATTTGCTGGCATTCAATCCCGCGAATTGCTCAATCAGAGCCATTTCCAGCAAAATAGCGGGCAAGGCCGCCAAAATGCCGTAAAAGAAAATCTTCAATATCATCGGATTGGATTCGGGATGAGAGTCCTTTCTCAAATAAAAAGAGAGCCAGATGAAGCTTGGCAGCACTCCGAAAAGAATATAAAGAGGATAAGTCATGTTAGTTCGGCCAGTCTTCCACCATTAAACATTCTTTTTTGTTTTTAATCGGCAGTTTTTGGTAAATTTCTTCGGTAATAAAGGGAATGAAAGGATGAAGAAGTTTCAAAGAATTCAACAATACATATAATAATATTTTCTGGGCGTTTTTCTTGTCTTTTTGAGATTTGCTTTTTTCAATATATACATCGCAAAAATCGTGCCAGAAAAAATCATAAAGAGCGCGAGCCGCCTTGCCGAACTGGAAAGTTTCCAAGTCCTTAGTGGTTGATTTTACGGTTTTCTCCAGCGTTTTTAAGATTTTCTTATCAGCCGCGGTTAATTTTGAATTTGAGATTTGTAATTTGCTTTTAATTTGGAATTTGGAATTCGGAATTTGCATCAGGACGAATCTCGAGGCATTCCAAATTTTATTGCAGAATTTCTTTCCCATCATGATATTGTCTTCGACGAATTTAATGTCCTGGCCGCCCATCAACTGCCAGGCAATGCCGAAGCGGGTGGCGTCAGCCCCGTATTTTTCGCAGAGAGCAATCGGATCGACTCCCGTTCCCAGGGATTTGGACATTCTTTTCCCGTCTTTCGTCAGAACCGTGGGATGAATGAGAACAACGCTGAAAGGAACTTTTTTCATGAACTCTGCACCGGAAAATATCATCCTGGCCACCCATAAATTTATAATGTCCCTGGCGGTCGACAGAACGTTGGTGGGATAGAACGTTTTCAGATCTTTTGTCGTTTCCGGCCAGCCCAAGGTGGCGAAGGGCCACAAGGCAGAGGAAAACCAGGTATCCAGGACGTCCGTCTCCCCGGCAATCGGGATTCTGTGTCCCCACCAGATCTGGCGGGAAATGCACCAGTCTTTAATGTTCTTCAACCAGTCAAAATAAATTTTTTCAAATCTCTTCGGAATGAATTTTACTTTCCCGCTTTTTACGGATTTAATTGCGTCGTTGGCGAGAACGTCCATTCTCAGGAACCATTGTTTGGAGGGGATGGGTTCGATCAGGGAATGGCATCGGTAGCAGTAGGGCAGCGAATGGGTATAGTCTTCGGTTTTTTCAATCAGATTTTGTTTTAAGAGTTCCTCAAGGACTTTTTCTCTGCACTCAAGAGTTTTCAGCCCATCGCAGATTTTAGATTCTTTTCCCATTAATCCCCTTTCATTTATTATTTTTACCAGTTTCAGATCGTGTCTTTCTTTGATTTCCCAGTCGGTGATGTCGTGAGCGGGAGTAACCTTAACCGCTCCCGTGCCGAACTTAGGATCAACCGCCCGGTCCTCGATTATCGGGATTTCTTTGTTCTGAATGGGCAGGATGACCGTTCTGCCGACCAGGTTTTTGTATCTTTTGTCCTTGGGATTTACGGCCACGGCCGTATCTCCCAGCATTGTTTCCGGTCTGGTCGTCGCGACAATAATCTGCTGTTCCCTGTCTCCGGTTTTTTGTTCTTTTAACGGATAGCGGAGATACCAAAGTTTCCCTTTTTCTTCTTTATACTCCAATTCCAAATCGGACAAAGACGTTTGGCATCTCGGGCACCAGTTAACGACTCTTTCCCCCCGATAAACCCAGCCCTTTTTGTGATAATGCAAAAAAGCAGTTTCCACCGCTTTGACGTATCCTTCGTCCATGGTAAAGCGCGTTCTTGACCAATCGCAGGAAGCCCCCAATTTTTTAAATTGGTTGAGGATTATATTGCCGTATTTTTCCCGCCACTGCCAGATTCTTTCAATGAATTTGTCCCGGCCCAAGTCGAACCTGCTTTTTCCTTCTTTTCTCAATTCTCTTTCAACCACATTCTGCGTGGCAATGCCGGCGTGATCCGTTCCCGGAAGCCAGAGAGTCTTGAATCCTTCCATTCTTTTTTTTCTGATCAGAATGTCCTGCAAGGTGGCGTTCAGGGCGTGACCCATATGAAGTTCGCCCGTAACGTTGGGCGGCGGAATAACGATGGTAAAAGATTTGGTTCTTTTTCCGGGGAGTTTATCCGGATTAAAAAAACCTGACTTTTGCCAGAGTTGATAAATCTTATTCTCCACTTCTTCGGGTATGTAGGCTTTGTCCAGTGTCATATTTATATTTTAATTTTAACACAAATCTAATTTATTGAAGAACATTTGTTCTTTTCTATCTTCACTGCGGTTCAGCTATTCTAAGATTGGCGTCTGCTTTGATCTTTTGCCAGTTCTTTTTCTTTGATCGATTGAAATAAGCACAAACCGCAACCATGGCCGCATTGTCCGTGCAAAATTTAGGATTGGGAAGGTATAATTTGGAATTGAGAATTTCTTTTTCAATTTTTTCTTTTAATTGCTTCCTCAGTTCTTTGTTGGCTGCCACGCCCCCTCCGAGGATAACGGATTTTGCCTTAAAATCCTTCGCCGCTTTTATTGTTTTTCTGATTAAAACATCGATCGCCGCTTGTTGGACCTCATGGCAAATTGCCAGGGTATATTCTTTTGATTTTCTTATTCTGGGGGAACGATTTTTGAATTCGTAAAGAACAGCTGTTTTTAAGCCGGAAAAACTGAAATCGTAATTTTTCTGCTGAATCATCGGCCTGGGCAGAGAAATTTTTAATTTCCGATTTTTAATTTTAAAATTATATTGTTGAGCTAGCTTAGCGATAATGGGGCCGCCAGGGTACCCCAATCCTAAAATTCTGGCTACTTTGTCGAAACATTCGCCAGCCGCATCATCTCTCGTTTCCCCGAGAATTTTGTATTTGCCGATATTTTTCATCAAAATCAACTGGGTGTGGCCCCCGGAAACGACCAAACAAATCGCTGGAAAAATCTTTTTGGGATTGCCGTCAATGAAATTGGCGGCAATGTGCGCCTCGACGTGGTTTACCGGAACGATCGGTAATTTTAATTCTTTAGCCAAGTCAATCGTAAAATTTATACCCTGCCACAAACATGGTTCCAATCCCGGCCCCACGGTTACAGCCAGTAAATCAATCTTTTTAGTTTCAGCTTGTTTAAGAGCTTTTTTAAATACGGTCGGCAAATTTTTCTGGTGTTCTCTTTTGGCCAGTAAAGGATAAACTCCCCCATATTTTCGATGGATTTTTATCTGCGAGGAAACGACATTGGAAAGAATTCTGAAGTTGTTTTTAGCTTCAATAACGCTTACCGAAGTATCATCGCACGATGTTTCAATGGCAAGAATTTTCATGAAGTAATTTTAACTTTTATCTTGATTTTTTTCAATTTTTAAGATAATATTTGCTATGTCGCAAGGCCCCATCGTCTAGCTTGGTTTAGGACACCGGGTTTTCATCCCGACAACACCGGTTCAAATCCGGTTGGGGCCGCATGCAAAATTCGTATCTAAACATCTCTCGAACCAAGGATTTGGATAATCCGAAAGAGAGATTTATCTATAGAATTTTTGAGTTTATCCCAGCTCTGGTTTCCTGGGGAACCCTTTTTTTAGCCGTTATTTTCTCCTGGTTAGCTCCCGTCTGGGTAGCTGTTTTTATCATTGTCTTCGACATTTTCTGGTTATTAAGGATTTTTTATCTTTCTTTCCACCAGTCGGCCAGTTACCGTCTGATGAAAGAAAATCTTAAGATCGATTGGCTGGAAAGGGTGAAAAAATTGGAAAACTGGGAAAAGATCCACCATCTGATTATTTTGCCGATGTACAAGGAAGGAATTGAAATAGTCGGTTCTTCGATCCAGTCGATGCTGGATGCGAATTACCCGAAAGAAAAAATGATCATTATTCTGGCGACGGAAGCAAGGGCGGGGAACGAAGCACAGGAAGTGGCCCGACTCGCAAAAGAAGAATTCGGCAATAAATTTTTCCAATTTTTGGTAACCGCGCATCCCAATGATATTCCCGGAGAAATTGCCGGAAAGGGTTCCAATGTCGCCTGGGCGGCGAAAGAAGCCAAAGCGGTTTTCGACAAACTGTCGATGCCCTACGAAAACATCATTGCTTCCAATTTCGATATCGATACCAGGCCCTATCCCCAGTATTTCGCCATTTTAACGTGGAAATATTTAACCAGCGAAAAATCTTTGAGAGCCA
>JAQUAA010000033.1 GCA_028687495.1 Minisyncoccota bacterium
GGCCGGCTTGACAATCAGGGTCGTAGCCGTCTTCGTAACCGTCACCGTCATTATCAGCATCATCGCAGCAATTAGTTTCAGTACAGCTTAAGGTACAATCACAATTGCCATAGCCGTCGCAATATTTCGTGCAAGAGCCGCTGGCACCGGCTGGGCAGGTTTTTGTACCGCAACTTCCGGAAATACAGCTTCCTCCGGAACAATAAGTATTGGCTGAACAATTCGCAAAATCGTCACCCTGGTCGGTGGTTGGGCAAGTGGCAGAACTGCCGCTGCATTTGTATATGTCCCGTTTTTTCTGACAGTAACCGTTGCAGCCGTTCCATCCCGAATAACCGCAAATCGTGCCTGAAGATGTATATCTGCAACCGTCGCAGCAGGCGCCGGAAGAACATTGGGACTGGCAGCTTGAATTGCCGGCAACGCAATATTGGCTTGCGCTGCAGTCTTGCTGAGTATACCAGCCAGACCAGGCTGACCAGCTTCCGTAAGAACCAGTACAACTTGAACTTGAACCGGAACAATATTGAGGTCTGGTTCGGTACTGATAACCCACGTCATTGCTGCAAGCCGTTCCCCAGGGGCAGCCGTAATTATATTCGTATTGGGTATCGCACTGATATGAAGTTGGCCGATAATTACATCCGTCGCAGCAGGCGCCGGAAGTGCACGGACAGGATGGAGCGATGCATTCTATTTTCCAAATATCAAAACCTGTTTTGGTTACGCTACCATCCGAAGTAAATCCAAATTTTAGGGTATTCGAACTATACGGACCCTTCCAAATATAACCGCCTGAGCCAGAAATGTTTTCGAGTAAGGTTCCGCTGCCATTATAAATTTTCACGAAATCATAACTAGATTCAGTATCATACCAAATATAAATTTTGGTAGTGTATCCCGAAGGACAGGTATAAGTGCTTGAGGGTCCGCAGGTCACGTTGTTCGCATAACTGCCAATTCCATAATATTCTGGGTAAGCGCCTGAATTAACGCCAGCAGAAAGCGTACCACCAGCCCCGCCGCGGCAGCTTGTATCTGCTGCCCAGACTAATTCAGTAGTTAAAAAAAGAATGGATAAAACCAAACCTATGAAGATACAAATTTTATTCGACAAGTTCATAAATGTCTACGTTTTTATCCATCGTAACTTTTACCTTTATTATTTTGATTTCTTTGTTGGTTTTTTCAAAAAACATAGGATTTTCCAAGGCAATTTCTACAAGCCAAAAATCCGGGCTAGAAATATTTCTTTCTGAAATTATCTCTGGTTTAACAATACTTTTTATTTCGCCTGGATATTTTTCCAAGGCTAAATTAATTGCTTCTTCTTGGGAAATTTCTGTTTGAGTTGTGGTTCCTTCTTTTTCCTCAGAACCCGGAGATTTCAACCCAGGTTTCATATATTGAAACCAATAATAAAACCCAAAAACCAGGCCGCCCAAAATAACGGCGATAATAATAATCAAGGGTAATTGTTTTCGGGTCATTAAATCATTATATCCTTTAACAGGGTAAAATTTAATTGACTTTTCCACAGGCCGTATTTTTGATATGATAACCTTATGACGGAGAATTCAACCATAGAATTGGAATTGAGAAAACTGGGACTGACTGAAAAAGAGGTAAGAATTTATCTTGCGGGCTTGGAATTGGGGCCGAATTCGGTTCAAAATATAGCTAAAACCGCCAAATTAGCCCGGCCCACCGCTTACGAAATAATCAAGAAACTGGAAGAAAAAAAGCTGTTCGTTGAAACCAGGCAGAAAGGCAAAAGGCTTTTCAGCGCCCAGTCACCGGAAAACATTCTGGGGATTCTCAGGACTCAGGAACGGGAGATCGAAGAAAAACAAAGGGAATTCATCAGAATCATCGCGGCTCTGGAAGCCAGATATTCGAAAGAAAAAGAAGGCATCAGAGTGTTCAAGGGAAAAGAAAGTTTTAAAACCCTGGCAGAAACCATTTCCTTCAGTTCTTTGCCCGCAATCCTCGTCGTTAACCCGGGAAACGTTCCGATAAATTCAAAAGAGCTGAAGAAAATCTACCAAGCCATCAAGAAAAGATTGGGCAGGGTTGAAATAAAAGAAACGGTTAACGCTAAATTCAAGGGCAGCCTGATTGTTTTTGACAAAGTTGTTTATTTCCCCTCCTCAAAATCGGAAGCTTTCTTAATTGGTTAATTATCAAGCATAGAAAAACGCCGCCCAAAGGGACGGCGTTTTTAGTTACATTGCTGGTGTTTCAGGTGGCGGGGTCGGAGTCGTCGGACCCTGGGGCGGCTTCATCGGCAATCCCGGTCCCTTTTTCCTGCTCATGGCGTACCAAATTACTCCAATCACGACAACCGCTATGATGATTATCCAAAGTAAGGTCATATTATTAAAAATTTCAATTTTCAATTACTCGACCTTGAAAATAAGCTTCTGACTATATTTTCTTTTTATTTTTCTTTTCTGTCAAGCTGGCGGCAAGATTGTATATATCCCCCGCTCCCATGATAATCACCACTTCCCCGCCCTTAAGATTTTTTTTCAGATAATCCATTATTCCCGCTTTGGGCAAATAAATCACCGAATCTTTCTTGACCGCCCTGACCAATTTTTCCGAATTCACTTTTTGTTTGATTGCTTTTTCTTCCCTGCCCGCTACGTCGAAAATATCGGTGATGATTATTTCATCGACGGCTGCGCTTTTGAATACTTTTACAAAGTCGCGGAAGAGATAATAGGTTCTTTGATACTGGTGGGGCTGATAAACGCAGCAGATTTTCTTTTGCGGCCACTTTTCCCTGGCAGCCAGCAGGGTCACTCTGACCTTGGTCGGATGGTGTCCGTAATCAGAAACGATCGTTATCGGTTTTTTATTCCACGTTATCTTACTTATTTCAAATCTCCGCCAGGCGCCCCGATATCCTGAAAGCGCCCTGAAAGAGATGCTGTCTGGAACTTTCAGAACTCTGGCTGCGGCAAGAGCCGCCAGAGCGTTACAGACGTTGTGTTCTCCGGGAATTTTTAAAATATTCCTGATTTTCTTTGCTTCAGCCTGTTTTAAAGAATAGTATTTTATTTCCTGTTTCCAGTTTTTCGTTATTTGTTTTATATTTTTGTCGTCTCGGTTGGCGATCAGAACTCCGTCTTTCGGCAGATGACCGACATATTTTTTGAAGGTTTTGATGATGTTTTCCAGTTTCTTGTAGTAATCCAGGTGATCGGCTTCGATATTGGTCAGAACGATCATCCTTGGCCAGTAATTAAGAAAAGAAGCAAAGTGCTCGTCGGCCTCGATGACCAGGTATTCGGATTTCCCCATTCTGAAGTTGGAGTCGCCGAATTCCTTCAGTTTCGTACCAATGATGACGGTCGGGTCCAAGCCGGCTTTAATCAGGATCAAAGCGACCATGGCCGTGGTCGTGCTCTTGCCGTGGGTGCCGGAAACCGCAATGGTATAATGTTTTTTGGTCAATTCTCCCAGCGCCTGTGGATAGCTTAGACATTTGATTCCCGCCTTCTTTGCGGCTTTCAATTCAACATTATCTTCCCTGACTGCGGGGCTGTACACCACCAAGTCAGCACATTTTGACCAGGTTCCGACGGATTTGCCGATGCGTATTTTTGCACCCTTTTTTTTCAGGGCTTCGGTAATTTCAGACCCAACCAAATCAGAGCCGCTTACCTTGTGGCCTTTTGCCAGATAGTACTGGGCCAGGGCAGAAACTCCTATGCCGCCTATGCCGATGAAATGGATTTTTAAGTTTTCAGTGGCCATGCTTCCAGGACCGTGTATTCCGGTCCCCCTCTTTTTAATTGGCTTTCCATTACTTCGATTGAGTTTACGTTAAAATTAAGATTTATTTCTTCGTTTATCTGAGGTCTTTCCTCAATCTCTAATTTTCTGAATTCCCAGGTTTTGATTCTTCCTAGGGTGATATGGGGCGCATAGGGCCGGTTTTCGTTTCCCGAGTTCTTAATCATCGGAGTCAGAAGAGAATTTTCCAAATCGCCTTGCAAACTGCCGAGTTCCTTTGATTTTTCTCCTTCCACCCAGACCATGCGGGGCGGCGTTTTCTTGGGCGGACCGTAAATGATTCTTTTAAGATTTATCGAAAAGGAAGCATGGCGCGAGGCGACTTCTTTGGTGACGTTGACGACCTGCAAGAGTTCTTCTTCGGCAAGATAACCCAGGAACATCAGAGTGATGTGCAGATTTTCTTTTTTAGTCCATCTGACGGGCAATTCCGGCCACTTGTCTTCGTAGCCCACGATCTTTTTTTTGACGTCCTCCGGTAAATTTACGGCAATGAAAATGCGGTGCTTCATATAATTGAAGAATAGCAAATTTTAAGCTAAAATTAAAGGAGAAATGAAAGAAGTTTATCTTTATAAAAAATTGGAGAACAAAAAGGCGCAATGCCAGACCTGCGCCCAGAATTGTTTGATTCTGCCCGATAATCGCGGGATTTGCGGAGTGAGGGAAAATAAAAACGGCAAACTGTTCGCCCTGAATTACGGCAAAGTCATTGCCCTGAATATCGACCCGATCGAGAAGAAACCTTTTTTCCATTTTTTACCGGGCACCCATTCCCTGTCAATCGCCACGGTTGGTTGCAATTTCCGCTGCCTCAATTGCCAGAACTGGGACATTTCCCAGGGATTCAAGGGCAAGAAAGAGATTCCGGGAGAAAATCTGTCTCCAAAAGAAATCGTGGCTCTCGCTCTGAAAAATAAACTGCCATCGATTTCCTATACCTACACGGAACCAGTAATCTTCCTCGAATACGCCTTGGACACGATGAAGCTAGCCAGAAAAGAAGGAATCAAGAACGGCTGGGTTTCCAACGGATTTTTAAGTCCGGAATCAGCCAAACTAATACTCCCCTTTCTCGATGCCATCAGAATTGACATTAAAAGTTTTTCCGACGAGTTTTATCAGAAAGTTTGCGGCGCCAGGCTTCAGCCGGTTTTGGATACGGCAAAGATGATGAAAAAATCGGGAGTCTGGGTGGAAATAATCACTCTGGCCATTCCGACCCTTTCAGATTCGGAGGAAATGTTCAGGGATATCGCTGAATTCATTTATAAAGAACTCTGTCCGGAGACGCCCTGGCACGTTACACAGTTTTCGGGCGCCATATCCTGGAAACTTCAGGATCTGCCCGAAACGCCAGTTGAAACACTGAAAAAGGCGTATGAAATCGGCAAAAGCGTTGGTCTGAAATATGTTTATACCGGAAACGTTCCCGGCATACCTTCAGAAGACACCTTCTGTCCCAAGTGCAACACCCTGGTCATCGACAGGACCGGCTACTCAATTTCGCGCCACGACAAACAGGGAAAATGTCCCAAATGCGGCGAAAGCTTAGATTTAATTTTGAAATAATATGCCCATTGTTTTTGCAGCCATCTCTCCCCATCCGCCGATAATCCTTCCTTCCGTCGGTTCCAAAGAAGACCGGGAGCAGGTGAAGAAAACGATCGAAAGTTTGGAAAATTTGGGGAGAAAACTAAAAGAATCAAATCCCGATTCCGTCATCATTTCCGCCCCGCATCCTGACTGGGGTTTCAACGTTCCCCTCTTTTTCCTGGCCAATGATTTTCAGAAAGAAACAAAAACTTTTCTAATCGGTCTGGAATCTCCGGAATTCTATTTTGAAGAGGGCAAGAAACTGTATCAGGAACTGGCTGAAGACAAAAAATACGCCCTGATCGCTTCCGGCGACCTTTCCCACTGTCTGAAGGAAGAGGGACCCTACGGATTCAATCCCGACGGCCAGAAATTCGACAAAGAACTGATGGATTCCCTTAAAAAGAAAAACCTGGAGAATATTTTCAAGCTGGACGAAAAATATCCCGAAGCCGGAGAGTGCGGTCTGCGTCCTCTCTGTTTCGTTCTGGGAATCTTGGAGGCCTCGGGGACAAATTGGCAAGCGGAAATCTTGTCTTACGAAGGTCCTTTCGGCGTGGGTTATTTAGTAGCTGATTTAAAATCATGAATCATTACACTGAAATCGCCAAAGAGGCGGTGGAAAATTACATAAAAGAAAAGAAAATCATTTCTCCTGCCAATGATCTGCCGGAAGAAATTTCAAAAAGAAAAGCGGGAACTTTCGTGACCATCGAGAAAGACGGCGAGCTTCGGGGATGCATCGGCACTTATCTGCCGACGAGGATAAACATTGCCGAGGAAATCATCCACAATGCGATAGCCGCCGCCACCGAAGATTACCGGTTCGATTCAATCAGAAAAGAAGAACTTTCCCGGCTTTCTTACACGGTCTATATTTTGAGCGAGCCGGAAATCGTCAAAGACGTAAAAGAATTGGATCCCAAGAAATTTGGTATAATTGTAAAAACGGCGCCCTTCACTTACCCTAACGAAGACGTCGTCTTTGACGGCCACGTTCCCTTCAAGTCCGGGCTTTTGCTTCCGGATCTGGAAGGAGTGGACACTATAGAGAAACAATTCTTGATCGCCTGCCAGAAAGGCGG
>JAQUAA010000034.1 GCA_028687495.1 Minisyncoccota bacterium
TTTGTACCCAGTCTCTTTCCAAGTTTCATCCCAGCCAACCTCAAGGCTGACTGATAGCCGACCGAAGCCCACTGCAAACTGAAAACAACCATTCTTAAAAGTCGGATATCCGCTATATCGCCGAATTCTTTTCTTAAGGGTTTGGGCGATTTACCTTCAACAATATTTTTCAGGTCTTCTGCCAACCCGTCGATAATCTTTTCCATGATTAACGGTTATTATTTAACGATGTATTTTTTAGCCAAAAGATAACTTCCTCGGATTAAATAGACGCTGGATATCACCTGAACGACAAAGAAAATGATTACTAAAATCTGACCGACAACCCACTGATAAAGAATGGGTACCTCAATTAATTCATGAATCACACCCCAAACCATTGCTAACCAGAAAATCTTCCACTCTTCCGGAATCGGCCTATCGGCGTAAAACTTCCGCAGGTACTTGATGATGTAATAAGCAGCCGCCCCAAAGCCAAAGACGATCGGAATATGAATGAACAAAACATAGAGGTTCATGCCAAGCATCGTAGGACCGAAGGGATATGTTAAAGGATTTACTGCATTAAATTCTAAAATAGGCATATTTTTAAGATGTTACTTCCTTATATAAGAAATAAGCGCCGAGACCAATCAGTAAACCGCCCAAAGCGTGAGGAATGACTAGAAGAAAATTAACTTCAATAAATCCGGGAAGCGGCCATTCATAGAAAGCAAGCATCTCTCCGATTTCAGCAATAGCCATAATAAAAACACCCCATAAAATAAACTTCCATGATTTTTGAATTTTCCTTCCGGAGAAAAAACCTTTAGTATATTGGATAATGTAATAAGCAGCGACAACAAAGGCAACGGCTGAAAAAACTAATCCCAATAAAGTCGGCCATTTCAACCATCCCAATGCCTGACCCATAAAATTATCTATGTTGAAATTTTCAATTCCCAACATTAAAGGCTTTGGAGTAGGCGTAAGCGGCACAATCATATTATTATCTAATTTCTGCTTTTTAATTCCTTATTTCGACCTTTACTATTAATTAATATATTTTAATCTTTTGTCGTAAAATAAGCAACAACCAGCCATTGGACTATTTCAGTGATTGCTAGAATAGAAAAGACCAGTAATTCCTTCTGTAAAAACAAATAAACCATCAAAATGAATTCAATCGCCTCTAAAAATCCGATTATTATTCCTCCTTTAACCAAGGATTTTTTGGTGAAAATCAACCAGGTCTGAATTATATTTATAATAACAAAAATTAAGACTAAAAAAAATAAAACATTATTCATTAATTTAAAACTCTTTCAGAAATTCCTCGAACTCCTTTTTTATGGGAATGGAGAAGAAAAAAGTCGTTCCTTCGCCTTCCTTCGACTCAAACCATATTTTACCGCCGTGCGCCTCAATTATGTTTTTGGTAATGAAAAGTCCTAGACCGGAACCTTCGGTTTCCATTCTCATGACATTGGCCGCCCTGAAGAACTTTGTGAAAACGCGCTCTTTTTGATCCTCGGGAATTCCCACGCCGGTATCTTTTATCGATAATTGTATTTCTTTCCCTTCATTGAGAGACTCCAAAGAAATGGTAATTTTTCCGCCGGAAGGCGTATATCTTACGGCATTATCGAGAAGGTTCTGAATCGCCAATCTTACTTTTTCGACGTCAATCGTTATCCTAGGCAGTTTCGTTCTCGGTTTTTTGAATTCCAGGGTTATATTTTTCCTTTTTACTTCGTCCTGGTACGAATTCACCACGAACTGGACGACGTTTTCAAAAGCTGAAAGCACGGGTTTATAAAGATACCTCCCTTCTTCTATTCTGGTAACATCCAGTAGGTCGTTGATCAGATTAATCATTCTTTCGTTCGACTGATAAGTTTTATCAAGGAATTCTCTTTGTTCTTTGCTAATTTCTCCCAAATCTCCATCCAGAAGCATCCTCAGGGTCCACTTGATCGCCGAAAGCGGGGTTCTTAATTGGTGAGCGGCCAGGGAGACGAATTCCGTCTTTATCCTTTCCACCATTTTCTCTCTGGTGATGTCGTGCAGCATGACCAGCGTTCCTAGCTTCTCCTCGCCAAGTATCATCGGCACGGTGGATACCTCTACGGTCAAGTTCTCGGTAACCATCAATTCTTTTCTGAAAATGCCTTTGATTTCAACGCCTAATAAATTTACCAAGGTTCTGAGACTGGGAAATTTTACCAGCTCCAAAATTGAACTACCGATGATTTCCTTCATTTTAACGCTGAAGAAATTTTCGGCCTGAGGATTGATCAGAGAAAGATTGTTGTTTCTATCAAAGACCAGCAACCCATCTGAAAGATTGGTGATGATGGTTAGGGTTTTGTTCTTTTCCTCCTCGGCTTTTTCTCTTGCATCCTCAACATCCTCCAACATGTTCATCAGCGCCTTTCTCGAATCTTCCAGCTCTCTGGTTCTTTCCTCGACTCTTTCTTCCAGTTTTTCTTTGGATTTTTTGGTTTCGGAAATATCATTCAAAGCCAAAAAATAACCAATGAAACTTCCTTGATTATCTTTTCTCACCGAAACCGAGACACTCACCGGTATCTTCTTCTGTTCCTTGGAAACCAGAATGAGTTCCTTTATTTTGGGGCCTCCTTTTTGTTGGCTCTGGTCCAAAAAGAGATTTATTTCCTTCTTTTCCGAGAAAATGATATCCAGGGATTCTCCGATTATCTCAGAAGATTTATAGCCAGTTAATCTCTGGAAAGCCTGGTTAACGTCGATAATGAATTTTGGTGGATTGAGGGCGCAGATGGCCAAAGGTAAAAAATAGGAAAACTCTTCAATATAGGTTTCTAAATCCTCCAAATCCTCTTTGGCCCTTTTCAGTTCTTCTTCCAGTATTTCTTTTTTCTCTGATTTTTCTTTGACCATATTCTACTTCCATCTTGCAACGTATTCATGATAGGGGTCGCCCCGGAACACGCATTTGGTTTCTTCCATGGTGATATCTTTGCTTTTTATAACGTATTGGCATATTCGCAGGAAATATCCCCTGTGGAAAATGCAAACAATGGGATGAGTTTTATAGCCTTTTATCCTGACCGACATGTATTTTTCTTTTTCATTGAACTGACCGATTTCTAATTTGCCGAAATCGTAATGTTTCTCCCAATATTTCGGGGTCATTTCAAACGTCTTCCGGGGAGACAAAAAATATTTCATCAGCAGTTTAACAATAAAAGAATATTTGGGAGCCGTGTTTCCCATGTCAAAGACATCGGAGTCGTCCCAGTTAAATAACTCTTTGGCAACTAGAATAACCAAAATGGTATGAGCTTCGGAATACCAATTTAAGGGATCTACTTCATTGAATTTTATCGGATATCCCAATTCCCTTAATCTTTTTTCAACCGCTTCCAATCCCTTTTCGCCGTGTTTTTGGCGAATATAAGCAGCGTGGGTTTGGAAAACAGCTCCCCTGACGTTGCCTTTTATTTGCATTAATCTGTCTACTTCTTCTTTTGAGAGAGGTTCATTCATGTTATTCCCAGGTTATCAGAATCTCGTGATAAGGATCTCCCCTAAAAATGCATTTGGGTTCCTCGGTCTTGAAATTCTTGGCATCCTGCAATAAAAATTGACTGATTCTTTTGAAATAACCGCGGAAGTAAACGCATAAAATCGGGTGAACCTTAAAATCTCTGATGCGCACGATAAAATATTTTTCTTTCAAAGAATAACCCGGCGCCTCAAGATGACCTACCGTATAGTGTTTTTCCCAGTATTTGGGGCTTTCCTTGTAAGTCATCTCAATGGTTAGAAAATATTTCATTAAAAGTTTGACGATCAAAGAATACTTCGGAGCCAGATTCCCCATTTCCTCTATGTCTTCGTCTTTCAGATCGAATACGTTCTTGATGACAAGAAGGGAAACAACTCTTAATCCCAGGGGATACCAGCTGATGGCCTTGATCTTTCCGTAGTTGATGGGACAGCCCAATTTTTCCAGTTCCTTCTCTAAAATCACTAATCCATCTTTTCCTTTTTTGTTTCGGACGTATTCGGCATCGGTCTGGAAAACCACTCCCCTGACCTTTCCCGGGATTGTTAATAATTTCTCCGCTTCCTCTTTTGTCAAATGATTGTTCGCCATACCATTTATGTTTTATTATTTTTTTGATTTTTGACCTTTGAATTTCCCAGTTCTTTTTCCAGATCTTTTATCTCTTCTTTTAATTCAATCATCTTTAATTCTCGTCCGACGGACAACTTATTGAACCTTTCTAGCTCGGCCATTTTTTCTTCAAGTTTTTTCGTCCTTTCTTTCACCTGTTCTTCCAGGCTCTCGGATAAGACTTTTAATTCTCTTGTCCTGGCTAATACCCTTACTTCAAGGGCAGCTTTGGCAATTTCGGTTTCCTCCTGGGCACCGAGCAGATTAAGATAGTGATCCTGCAGATTCTTGGCAACGAAACCGACGATAGCCGCACTCGACACAATAAACGGCAGATCCAGATAGGGCAAAAGAATTCCTTCTGAAGGATAATTAAAAAACAAATAAAAATAAGCTAAGACGACGAGTCCGGCGGTAAACAAGATTGACTTAGGGTCTCTAAAAAAACTGAATAAGATGAAAATCAGAATGTATCCAAAGATAATGGGTCTGCCCAGAGTAGGCGTTAAAAACAAAATGGCTATCGTCAAACCGGCAATGAGAGCCAAACTGGCCAAATATTTCCCTAAAAAAGCGAAAAACCTGCCGGTCAGAATCGTCAGCATGGCAAAGTAAGCAATGAATTCAATCAAAAACAAATAAAAATATTCGCTCCACGTCAGAAATTCTTTGCCGATGAGCCAAGTAAAAATCTGTAAAAGAAGCGACGAAAGCAAAATAATGGAAAGTATCACCACCAAAAGACGGCTGTTCTCGATTTCCCTCTCTTCCAAAAAATATTTTTTGAGAGAAGGAATAGGATTTTCCAGTTTATCGCAGAAATTTTTAATTACTTTTCTACCGTAATCAGACGCCCAGCTCCATTTTTTAAAAACGCTGGAGAGCAATATGCTGTCAATAATTCTTCCTCCTCTCTTATTCACGACTCCGGCAAACGTCAAATCAAGCAAATAGGCAGAAAGAATATACCATTCGATCTGGGGCCAAGCGGCTGTACTGGCGAAAAAACCGATATTTTTGTATTTTAATCCCTTGACTTCCCTGAGGTATCTGGCGACGGGCAGAGACAAACGGGTCCAGTTGGGACTGCCTATGCAAACGACGTCGTATTGGGAAACATCATTGATCTTTGGCGGCTGAATGTCGCAATCCGATTTTACCATTCTCAAATGCCACCAACCCAAAAAGCTGTGTTCTTTTGCGGATTTAATCCTTTCAATATCCACCGCATGACCTCTGCTCCTGAATTCCTTTTCCAAGGCTTCGGCCAATTTTTCAGTTCCG
Source organism: Minisyncoccota bacterium (assembly GCA_028687495.1). Classification (GTDB taxonomy): domain Bacteria; phylum Patescibacteriota; class Minisyncoccia; order Minisyncoccales; family RBG-13-42-11; genus JAQUAA01. The sequence continues at coordinate 5,429 of JAQUAA010000034.1, forward strand.
CCGCTTTTCGAATAGTAGGCGATTAGAACTTTCATAGTTTAGGTTATTTTACCACAACCTCAAATTCTCCCCAATCGGTTTTTTAACGTCTTTTCCGTTAGTCTCGGGAAGACGGTTCAACAGACTGTAAAATTCAAATTTATTAAGAATCTCGGAGATTTTCTCCCTATCGTACCCCTGCCAACGGCACTTTTCCAGATTGAAATCTATGGGAGAATTTTTTTCAATTTGGGCCAAGGTCTTCGAGAGAAAAGCCTGTTCTTTGTATTTTAGCAACGTTTCCTTGAGTTTTGGTTTGATTTTTTTTGACTTCTCCGAATTCTCCTCGATCTCTTTGTATAAATTTTCCAGAGTTCCAAATTCCAAAAGCAGGGCTATGGCCGTTTTCTCGCCGACGCCGGTAACTCCCGGGATATTGTCCGAAGCGTCTCCTCTCAGGGCCTTATAGTCCAGAATCTGTCGGGGTAATAATCCCTGGAATTTTTCCTCAACTAGTTTTTCGTCGTACAAGACGACGTCCTTCACTCCTTTTCTCAAGGCATAAACCTTTGTCCCGGGATTAACCAGTTGAAGAGTATCTAAATCTCCGCTGAGAATAATCGTTTCAAGCGGAGGGATTACCTGTTTTCTCGGAGATAAAGTGGCGACCGTACCGATAATGTCGTCTGCCTCAAACCCTTCCTTCTCGAAAACCTGAACTGAGAATCCCCGTAATACTTCTTTTACCTTTGGGATCTGGTTATATAATTCCTCGGGCGCCCTGGGCCTTTTTGCCTTGTATTCTTTGTATTTTTTATGCCGGAAAGTGGGGGCAGGATAATCAAAAGCGGCCACAATGAAATCTGGCCAAAAATCTTTGAGAGCTGTAAAAAAGACCAATAAAAAGCCGTAGACGGCATTTACCAACTCCTTTTTTTTAGTCGTTAACGGCGGCAGGGCATGGTAGGCCCGGTGGATTATTGAATTGGAATCAATAATTAAAAGACGCTTTT
>JAQUAA010000035.1 GCA_028687495.1 Minisyncoccota bacterium
AAACGACTCAAAAAAATCTTTCAATCCTAAAATCTTTTTCTCCGTCGTATTTTCCAGGACGACTCTGACTGGTCCTTCGGTCTCAAAAGTTTTTTCCAGTGACTGAGTGAGCGCCTGCGGAATTTCAGAAACATTCGCCACCTCAATCGTTTCCGTGGCGTTAACGGTGATTAAAGAAGAGGGAATGATCAACTCTTCTTCCTCAGCCGTCCCTCCGGTTTCTTCTTCTCCTGGCGGAGTAATTATCTCTTCTTCACCTCCTCCCCCTTTTTTTACCGCCAGCATCCAATAAAAAAAGCCGACGACTAAGACAAGGCCGGCGATTATAGCCGCTCTCACCATGATTTTTTGGATGGGAGCCGGTCTTTTGGGAGGTTTGGGAATTAATGTCTGAGGAACTTCGGGGGCGGGCGCCTGGACCGGAACTTCTTCTTTCTCTTCTTTTTTCACCGGCGGCATGATAACCTCCTCCCTCTTTTCTTGCGTCGGTTTCACTTCTTCTGGCTTGAGACTGGCGATTCTCTCCCTTTCTTTTTGGGATTCCAACTCGCGAAGGCGGGCCACGTCCTTTTGCATCGTTCTTATCTCCTCCCTTCTCAGAAATTCTAATTTCTCCTCCTTTTTTTCGTTAGAACCTTCTGATGAATTCATATTTAATTTAAGATTTTTCTTTCGCCTCTTTTAAGGAAAGGTTAATTCTTCCCTGTTCATCGATAGAGATTACTTTTACTGGTATCACGTCTCCCACCTTGACGATGTCTTCCACCTTCCCAACGCGATAAGGAGCCAGCTGGGAAATATGGACCAGTCCTTCCTGACCAGGGAGAATTTCGACAAAAGCGCCGAAGTTCAGGATTCTCGTCACCTTTCCCTGGAAGATTTCACCAACTTTCACCTCGCGGGTGATGTTTTTTATCCAGGAGACTGCTTTTTCAGCCGCTTCTTCTTTCTCGGCCGTGACGAAGATCCTGCCGGAGTCCTCGATATCGATCAAAACCCCGCATTCTTCGATTATGGCGTTGATAACCTTCCCGCCGGGACCGATCACTTCCCTGATTTTATCGGGATTGATCTGCAAAATTGAAATCCGAGGCGCATGGGAAGAAAGTTTTGGTCTGGGTTCTTGAATCACTTTTGCTATTTTATCAAGAATTTGAAGCCTGGCTTTTTTTCCCTGTTCCAGAGCTTTTTTGATGACAGCCTCGCCGATCCCCTCGATTTTGACGTCCATTTGTATGGCCGTGATCCCTTTTTCGGTTCCGGCTATTTTGAAATCCATATCGCCGTGATGGTCTTCCGGTCCCTGAATGTCGGTTAAAATCTTGTAATTTCCGCTAAAATCCGTCATTAACCCCAAGGCAATGCCGGCAACAGGTCTTTTTATAGGAACTCCGGCATCCATTAAAGCCAGAGAAGAGCTGGAGGCCGAAGCCATGGAAGTCGAACCGTTGGAAGAAAGAATTTCCGTTACTATTCTTATCGTATAAGGAAATTCATCGAAACTCGGGATAACCGGAAAGAGGGCTTTCTCAGCCAGCATGCCGTGGCCGATTTCCCTCCGGCCAGGTCCCCTCATCGGTTTTATTTCACCGGCCGAATAAGGAGGAAAATTATAATGATGCATGAAACGTTTTTTTCCGATCGTTTCCATTCCTTCCAGGAGTCTTACGTCGCCCGGCGCCCCCAAAGTTAAAATGGAGAGAGCTTTGGTTTGTCCTCTGACGAAAAGGCCCGAGCCGTGCGTTCTGGGGAGCAAAGCCACTTCGCAATCGATTTCCCTTAATTCGTCGATCTTTCTGGAGTCCGGTCTCTTGTCTGATTTGATGACGTTTTCATGGACCAATCTGTTAATTTCATCTTCAAAGAAGTCTTTGACGTAACTTTGTTTTCCCATGCCGGGATACTTTCCTTCGATGAAATAAGCCAATTCTTCTTTCAGATCGTTAACTTCTTCCATCCGGCCAATTTTATCTTTTTGGTACAAAGACTTTTCCAGGCGGTCACCGAGAAAATCTTTAATTTCTTTTTCCAGTTCCAGATCTTTCACTGGTTCTTCGATTTTGATTTTTTCCTTGCCGATTTTTTCCGCAATTTCTTTTTGAAAATCAATGATATTTTTAAGATTTGCTTTGGCGAAATTCACCGCTTCCAGAATCATTTCCTCGGCCATTTCGTTTCCTTCCATCTCAATCATATTGATCAAAACATCGTCGTCCTTTTCATTGCCCAGCGATTTGGCTGATAAAGAAGAGATGCCGGCAACTGCCAGATCTAAATCATTCTTTTCCCTTTCCTGATAAGTGGGATTAAGAATAAGGCCTTTTTCGTTTTTACCCACCCTTAAACAACCGATGGGGCCTGCCCAGGGAATGTCGGAAATAGATAGGGCGAGGGAAGCGGCGATGAGACCGATGACATCGGGATCGTTTTCCCCATCCCAAGAGAGACAAGTTACTATTATCTGAACCTCTCTTTTCAGATTTTTCGGAAAGCAGGGTCTGATTGCCCTGTCGATGAATCTTGAGGTCAAAATGGCTTCGTCCGAGGGACGGCTTTCCCTTCTCATGTATCTGGAACCAAGGATTTTTCCGGCAGCATAAAATCTTTCTTCGTAATCAACAGTCAAAGGAAAAAAACCCGCTTCTTGTTTGTCGGAATCGGACATTACGGCCGTAGCCAGGACGGTTGTTTCTCCGTATTGAACCAAAATACTGCCCGAGGCCTGCTCGGCTAAATTCCTGAATTCAACTTTTAATTCTTTTCCGCCGATATCTAATTTGAAAGTTTCTTTAGTCATAAAATTATTTTTTTAACAGATATTTTTCCGGGTTTCCCTCAAGGTCGATGAATTCGTCGGCCGCTTCTTTTATCTTCGCCGAAGACGATCTGCCGAAGGCGACGACTTCCACTCTTTTGCCCTGATTTTTCAGATAATCTACCAGCTGGAGGAAATCGCCGTCACCCGAGCAGAGAACGATGGTGTCACAACTCTGGGCGATGCGGATGGCGTCAACCGTGATGCCGACATCCCAGTCAGCTTTTTTTATACCCCCGAAAAATTCCTGAAGGTCCCTGACTCTCGTTTCAATGCCCAATTTCGTTATGGCTTCGAAAAAAGGTTTTTCCTCGCCGGTTTTCGTTCTGACGACGTAGGCAAAAGCCCTGATCAAATTTCTTCCCGAAACAGCCGATTGCAAAACCGCCCTGAAATTGACCCGGGCTCCGTATAAATTCTTTGCGGAGTGATATAAATTTTGAACGTCAATCAAGACAGCAACCCGCTGACCTTGGTGTTTAATAACCGGCATAAAATGTAAAATTACTTTTTCAACCCTATTTTTTTAACAATGCTGTTGTATCTCCTGGTGTCTTCTTTCTTCAGATAGTTCAGCAAATCCCTTCTTTTCGAAACCATTTTCAAAAGACCCCTTTTGGAATGGAAATCCTTGGCGTGCTTTTTCAAATGGAAAAGCAGCCGTTTGATTTCCTCGGACAAAAGGGCTATCTGAACCTCCGGAGATCCGGTATCCAAGTCATGAAGTTTGTATTGACTTACGGTTTTTGTCTTTTCTTCTGGCGTTAACATATCGTTTATAAATTAATAATTAAAAATTGACCTTGTGCCCCCACCAGGACTCGAACCTGGACTCAACTGCTTAAGAGGCAGCTGCTTTGCCAGTTAAGCTATGGGGGCTTATCTTACTGGGCATTTTCCGGTGAAATCCCACCAAGTTCCCAGACCCGTCCATTCTTGAATGCCCATGAAATCAAGAAGAGTATTTAGGAAAACCCAAGCAAGGAAAATAATAACCAATCCGATTATGGCTGCCGTGATGACCGACTTTGCCTGATTTAACGTTTGGGGATTCGCCCCGGCGGCGAGAAGGTAAAGCCCGCCGATGATCAGCATTAAGCCTGCAATAATCGGGGTGAGACAAGTTAAAACGAAGTTGATGATATTGGCCAGTAAAATAAAAATATGGCAAAACTGACAGGGAGGAGCGTCACTGCCGCCGCAGGGAACAATCGGACCTTCGCAAATGGCCAGAACCTGATTAGCTGAAAATAAAAAAACCATTACCAAGAGTGCGATCGATATTAAGTTTTGATTTTTGCCTTTTAACCTTTTCATTTTACTGTGCCCCTGGAAGGAGTCGAACCCTCATCCCTGGGTCCGAAGCCCAGTACTCTATCCATTGAGCTACAGGGGCTCGCCCCTCATATTTTAATATTCTACCAGATAAATTGAAAAAAACAAGTTTTTAAGATAAGATGAGTAAGATGACAATCCCAAAAGAGGTAAAAGTTATTATTCAAAAGCTGGAGAAAAAAGGTTATGAGGCCCATATTGTCGGCGGCTGCGTTCGTGATTTTTTAAGAGGGGTTGAACCTGAAGATTGGGACGTGGCGACTTCGGCCAAACCAGAAGAGATAAAAAAAATATTTCCCAAAAGCTTTTACGAGAATAAGTTTTTAACCGTTACCGTTCAGGCCAAAAGTAAGGACCCAAAACTGAAAGAAATTGAAATAACCACTTTCCGCTCCGAGGCGAAATATACCGACAAACGCCATCCCGATGAAATTAAATTTGCCAAAACTCTGGAGGAAGATTTGGCCAGACGTGATTTCACGATAAATGCCATGGCCATAGATTTGGGGTCCAAGAAAGATGATTTAAGAATAATCGATCCCTTCAGCGGACAGCAAGATCTAAAAAATAAAACAATCGGAGCTGTTGGGAACCCCCAGGAAAGATTTTCAGAAGATGCTTTAAGGATGATGAGAGCGGTTCGATTCGCTTCGACCCTGGGGAAAGATTGGGAAATTGAACCGGAAACCGCCAAAGCCATTAAAAATAACGCGCCGAGTCTCAAGGCAATTTCCAAGGAAAGAATAAGGGAAGAACTGATAAAAATCATTATGGCAGAAAGGGCTGCTGACGGAATCGAACTCTTGAGAAAATTAGGGCTTTTGAAATACATTATCCCCGAGCTGGAGAAGGGATTCGGCATAAGCCAGAATAAACATCATATATATGAATGCTACGAACACAGCTTAAGGTCGTTGGATTATGCCGCCAAGAACAATTTCAATATATATGTAAGACTGGCTTCCCTGTTTCACGACATCGCCAAACCCATAGTGAAACGCGGAGAAGGCCAGGATGCCACTTTTTACGGACACGAAATAGTCGGAGCGAGAATTACGGCCGAAATCCTGCAGAGGTTGAAGTTTCCCAAGAAGGACGCGGAAAAAATCACCAAATTAGTCAGGTATCACCTTTTTTATTACAATGTAGGTGAGGTTTCCGAGAGTTCCGTCAGAAGATTGGTCCTCAAGGTGGGTCCCGAGAATATGGAAGAGCTTTTACAGGTGAGAGTGGCTGACAGAATTGGCTCGGGCGTTCCCAAGGCAGAACCCTACAAATTGAGACATCTGAAATACATCATTGAAAGAGTTTCCCAGGATCCCATTTCGGTGAAAATGCTGAAAGTTTCCGGGAATGACGTCATAAAAATTATTAATGTTAAACCTGGGCCGGAAATCGGAGAAATCTTGGACATTTTGTTAGGTTACGTTCTGAGCGATCCCAGGAAGAACAAAAGAGAATTCTTGGAAAAAGAAATAAAAAAACTGGGACAACTGTCGGAAAAAGAATTGAAGGCAATGTCTCAGAAAGCCAAAAAAGAAAGAGAGAAAATAGAAATCAAGAGAGACGAGATGACGAAGAAAAAGTATTGGGTAATTTGATTTTCGGGGTGTAGTGTAATGGCAGCACGAGTCCTTCGGGAGGATTTAGTTCGAGTTCAAATCTCGACACCCCGATATACATAAATTATATTTTGTAGGTCAAAGAGGATAAATCCTCTTTTCCACCTTCGCCCTGCGGGGCTCGGTATATGAATAACAAAAAGCCCATCGGCCTGCTTATTGATAACGGAGCGGATATCCCCAGGGATTTTATCGATGAAAACCAGATTGAAGTCGTTGAACACGATTTTTACCTTCCGGGCGAAGAAGGGAACAACGATTACAAAAATAATCCGCAACTTTTCTATCAGAAAATAATGGAAAAGAAAATGCTTCCCAAAACTTCCTTTGCCTCAATGGGTAAATTTTATCAGGCCTATCAAAAAGCTTTGGAAAAATTTGAAAACATTTTGGCGATTATTCTCACTTCCAAGCATTCGGGCGCTTTCAACGCCGCCTGCCAAGCAAAGAAAATGCTCGGCGAAAAGTCTTCCAAGGTGGAAGTTTTTGATTCTCTTCTGGTTTCGGTTCCCCAGGGCATACTAGTGATGAAAGCCCAGGAGATGGTAAGGGTTGGCAGAAAAATTCAGGAAATATTGGAAAGCATGATTCAATTCAGAAAAAAGATAAAAACAATCGCTTTTCTGGAGGACTTATCTTGGGCAG